>CAMLNH010000129.1 GCA_946481355.1 uncultured Curvibacter sp. | reverse complement strand
TGCTTGGAGGTTTGCTGCTGCTGCTGCTGCTGCTGCTGCTGTTGCACAAGTTGGGTCGAGGACGACAGGCGTTGTTGCTGGTCCGGTTGCGGATATGGCTGCTGCGGGTTGCCCCCAAATGCAGATGCTGCGCCAGCCAACGGTGACGCCGTTGGCCGTGCTGACCTGGACTGTCTGGCCCGACTGGTAGCGCAGGCCGATGGCTTCGGCATCGGTCACGCTCATCGAGACCACCGAGGCCCCGGTGTCGACGATGAAGTTCACCGTCCGTCCGTTGATCTGCCCCTGGGTGCGGAAATGGCCGTTGCTGCCCGCGTGCAGCACGATGCGGCGGCGGTCGCCGGCTTCGGGGACGCCGGGTGCGGCGCTCACCGGCCCTTCGCCCAGGCGCAGGGTCTGACGCTTGCCGCCGATCTCCACCTCGGCCTGGTTGCCCTGGGCCGAGAGGAGCTTGACCCCCCGGTGCGTCTCGCCGGTGGCCACGCTCTTGGGCGGTGCGCCGTCGACGACCAGCAGGGCCTTGCTACCCAAAATGCCCGAGAGCACCACGGTCTGGGCCTGCACCGATCCCGCAACGACCAGGGCACACAGCAGGGCGGTCCGGGGCCGGCGCAGCATACGGCGTGCCTCGTCAGTCGCGGAAGTTGTTGAAGGTCAGCGGCACGTCGGCCACTTCCTTGCGCAGCAGCGCCATGGCGGTCTGCAGATCGTCGCGCTTGGCGCCGGTGACGCGCACCTTCTCTTCCTGGATGGCAGCCTGCACCTTGAGCTTGCTGTCCTTGATCAGGCGCTGGAGCTTTTTGGCCAGTTCGGACTCGATGCCGTTGCGCACCTTGACGAGCTTCTTGACCTTGTCGCCACCGATCTTCTGCAGTTCGCCGATGTCGAGGAAGCGCACGTCGACCTGCTGCTTGATCAGCTTGTTGCGCAGTACGTCCAGGATCTGGTCGATCTGGAAGTCGGCGTCACCGATCACGGTGATCTCCTGGTCCTTGATCTCGATGCTGGCCGAGGTGCCCTTGAAATCGAAGCGGGTGCCGATTTCCTTGGCGGCGTTGTCCACGCCGTTTTTGACCTTGACCATGTCGGCTTCGCAAACGGTGTCGAAAGAGGGCATATGCGTTGGTAGCTGGGATGATGCAAATGAGAGAATCAGGGCGATGTTAGTCGAGAAAAACGTCCCGCTCCAGCCGTACAACACCTTCCGCATCGTGGCCCGGGCCCAGACTCTGGTGCATGTGTTGCGTGAGGCCGACGTGCAGGCGCTGCTGGCCGACCCCGAGCTCGGACCGGCGCCGAAATTCGTGCTGGGCGGCGGCAGCAACATCGTGCTGACCGGCGACGTCAAGGCCGTGGTGCTCAGGGTGGAAATCATGGGCCGACGGCTGGTGGCGGAGACCGACAAGGCCTGGGTCGTCGAGTTCGGTGCAGGCGAAAACTGGCACGAAGCTGTGGGCTGGACCCTGGACCAGGGTTGGCCGGGGCTGGAGAACATGGCCCTGATCCCCGGCACCGTCGGCGCGGCACCGGTGCAGAACATCGGCGCCTACGGGGTGGAACTGCAGGACCGCTTCGAGTCGCTGGACGCCATCGACCTGCAGACTGGCCAGCCTTTCACACTGGACGCGGCGCAGTGCGGCTTCGGTTACCGCGACTCGGTGTTCAAACACGTGGCCGGCCCGCAGGGCCTGGGCCTGGCGGGCCGGGCCCTGATCACACGCGTGCGCCTGCGCCTGCCCAAGGCCTGGAAGCCTGAGCTGGGCTACCTGGATCTGCAGCGTCGGCAGGCCGAGACCGGGACCAGCCGGCCGACCGCGCGGCAGATCTACGACTGGGTCTGCGAGATCCGGCGTGCCAAGCTGCCCGATCCGGCCGTGATCGGCAATGCCGGCAGCTTCTTCAAGAACCCCACGGTCACGCCCGAACAGTGCGCCGACATCATTGCGCGTGAACCCAAGATCGTGCATTACCACCTGGCCGACGGCACGGTGAAGCTGGCTGCGGGCTGGCTCATCGACGCCTGCGGCTGGAAGGGCAAGTCCATCGGCCAGGCCGGGGTCTACGAGAAGCAGGCCCTGGTGCTGGTCAACCGCGGTGGTGGCGACAACGGCGAGGATGGCAGTGGCCCCCGCGGGGCCACGGGTGGTGAAGTCATGACCCTGGCCAAGGCCATCCAGACCAGCGTGTACGAGCGCTTCGGCATCCTGCTCGAGCCCGAGCCTGTCGTCATTTAGGAGCCTGGGGGTTCAGCTCGCCTGCGTCGTCGGCGTCGAGGTCGAAGTGATGTCCTCCAGCGCGCGTTCCAGCGCTGCCCGGCTCGGCGTCTCGACGAAGACGCAGGGCTTGCCGGTGCGCTTGCAGTGGTCCTTCACGCGCCAGTAGGCGTTGTGGCTGATGCAGCCGCTCTGGCAGATCACGAGGTCCGCCGCTGCCAGCGTGGCGTCGAGCTGGCTGCTGTTGTCCTCCGTCCCCCCATCGTGGTGGAGGAAACGCGCACCCCGGTGCTCAATGACCTGGCGGTAGATGGGCACGCTGGCCGTGCGTCCGCCCACGCAGAGCACCGCGCGGTGGTCAAGCCGAGGGGCTTCCGCGATGGCTCCAGTGCTGGCAGGCACCTGTGCTTCGTCCAGCAAGGTCTGCAGAGCCTCGGCCCGCTCGCGCTGGGCCTGGGCGTCCTGACGGGTCTGCTGCAGCTGGCGCTGCAGGGTCTGCAGGTCTTCCTGCAGCTGGCGGCTCTGCTGGCTCAGGGCCAGGCGCGCGGGCAGGTCGGGTGAGCAGGTCTGGAACTGCGCCAACTGCTCCTGCAGTTGCATCTGCCGGGTCTGGGACTGCACCAGGTCAGCCCGCAGACGCAGGGCCAGGGCCTGCTGCTCCTCCAGCCGGGCGCTGAACTGCAGGGCCTGCTGCTGGCAGCGTTCCTGGGCGTTGGCCAGCTCTCGGCTCAGGATGGCGTTCTCGTCGTGCAGGGCGTCCATGCGGGTCAGGTCGGCGCGGCAGGCCATGCCCACCTGATGCTGCAGCATGTGCACTTCGCCCAGGATGCGGTGTTCCAGCACCGTGTCGCAGCGTGGGTGGGTCAGCGCGGCCCACAGGGCGCCGGCCCAGTCGGCGCTGGCGCGGCAGTCGTCCCACCAGCGGCCCAGGGCCTCGGTCGACTTGAGCTGCTGGGCGGCCTTGAGCACCAGGGCGTAGCGGCCCTCCAGTTCCTTCTGCACCGCTTCGGACAGGGGTGAGCGGTGCCGGCATTCGGTCACGGCAATGCAGTGAACCTCGTAGTCGTTGTGTTGCTGCATGCGGCCCAGCGCCTTCTCCGCCAGCCGGCGCAGCTGGGGCAGGGGCAGGCAGACCCCGATGACAGGGCAGTAGGCGTGGCCGTCGAGCTCCCAGAGCCGGCGCCGGCGCGAGCCGTTGGTGGGGGCGGGTAGGGGCATCCTGGGTGCGGCCTCGGGGGCCTGGGCGTAGGGGATGGCGGTGGGGCTGCGCTGCTGCTGGCACATGGCGAGGTCCTCAGTGCAGCAGGCCGCCGCTGGTCTGGGCGGCCAGCGGGTCGCCGGGACGGGTGACGACCGAGGCATCGCCCGCCGATTCGGACACCAGCACCCAGCGCTCGTGTGCGCGGGCCATGACCTGGCGCAGCCCCGGGCTGGCGTGCGGATGGTGCTTGAGGAAGAAGAGGTTGGAGACGATCTTGCGTGCCATCAGCGTGCGCTGGCGTACCGTGGGCAAGGTGCCGTCCTGGGCCGGTGCGGCCCAGCAGGTCATCAGTGCAAAAGTGCCAGCCACCAGGGCCTCCAGGCAGGGCGGGTTCAGGTCGTCGTCGATGCAGGACATGGAAAGCTCCGTTCAGCATGGCGAGATGCCATGGAGCAGATTGTAATGAGAATAATTCTCATTACAAATAATCCAGTGTCGTCTCCAGGGTTATGGGGCCGGAAAAGCAAAAGCCCGCACGAGGCGGGCTTTTGGTGCTCAGGAACCGGGCCGAATCACTTCAGCTTGGTTTCCTTGTATTCCACATGCTTGCGAGCCTTGGGATCAAACTTCATGATCGCCATCTTCTCGGGCATGGTCTTCTTGTTCTTGCTGGTGGTGTAGAAGTGGCCGGTACCCGCAGTGGATTCCAGCTTGATCTTGTCGCGTCCGCCTTTGCTTGCCATGGTGCTACTCCTTAAGCCTGGCCACGGGCACGCAGGTCTGCGAGCACCGAGTCGATACCGTTCTTGTCGATCAAACGCAGGGCAGCGCTCGAAACACGCAGGCGCACCCAGCGGTTTTCGCTCTCGACCCAGAAACGGCGGTATTGCAGGTTCGGCAGGAACCGGCGCTTGGTTTTGTTGTTGGCGTGGGAAACATTGTTCCCGACCATCGGGCCCTTGCCCGTGACTTCGCAGACGCGTGCCATGAGGACACTTCGCTTTCTTAAAACGGCGGTCACTGACGTGAGCGCCTCACCTCGCCAGTAGGGTGGCGGTAACCCATGGAGTTGCCGGGCTAACCCAGCAAAGCCTGCAATTATAGCCAGAATCCGGTAGCCCGGGTTTATTCCTGTTCCAGGAACCGTTGTGCGTCCAAGGCCGCCATGCAGCCGGTTCCAGCGCTGGTGATGGCTTGGCGGTAGACGTGGTCCTGCACGTCGCCGGCGGCAAAGACGCCGGGCACCGAGGTCTGGGTGGCAAAGCTCTTGAGGCCGCCCTGGGTGACGATGTAGCCGTTTTCCATGGCGAGCTGGCCCTGGAAGATTTCGGTGTTGGGGGCATGGCCGATGGCGATGAAGGCGCCCTTGAGTTCCAGGTCCTCGGTGCTGCCGTCCACCGTGCTCTTGAGGCGCACGCCGGTCACGCCGCTGGCGTCGCCCAGCACTTCGTCGAGTACCTTGAAGGTCTTGAGCACGATCTTGCCAGCCTTGACCTTGTCCATGACCTTGTCGACCAGGATGGGCTCGGCCTTGAACTTGTCGCGGCGATGGATCAGGTAGACCTTGCTCGCGATGTTGGAGAGGTAGAGCGCCTCTTCCACGGCCGTGTTGCCGCCGCCGACCACGCAGCAGACCTGGTCGCGGTAGAAGAAGCCGTCGCAGGTGGCGCAGCCCGAGACGCCGCGGCCCATGAAGGCCGTCTCAGACGGCAGGCCCAGGTACTTGGCCGAGGCGCCGGTGGCGATGATCAGCGCGTCGCAGGTATAGGTGCCGCTATCACCCGTCAACGTGAAGGGGCGCTTGCTCAGGTCGACCTGGTTGATGTGGTCGTAGACAATCTCGGTCTTGAAGCGCTCGGCGTGCTCCAGAAAACGCTGCATCAGTTCCGGACCCTGCACGCCATTCACGTCGGCCGGCCAGTTGTCGACTTCGGTCGTGGTCATGAGCTGCCCCCCCTGGGCCATGCCGGTGACCAGCACCGGGTTCAAGTTGGCCCGCGCGGCGTACACGGCAGCCGTGTAGCCGGCCGGGCCGGAACCGAGGATCAGGACCTTGGCGTGTTTGTTCTGCGACATTCTGGGAACCTTGGGTTGGGGATAGGGCTTTTGGTCAATAATCGGGGCGCCGCGTACCGTGCCGCGGCCCATGGCACAGGGGGGATCCGGCAACACCGGGACCACGCCATTGTAAGAACTCATCAACGCACGCGCAGAGTGGCCGATCTATGTCAATGTTGACCAATCAGGATTTGTTGCGCCGGGTTCCACTGTTCTCGATGCTCTCAGACGAACAGCTGCATGCGCTGGCGGGTGCGGTGGTCAAGCGCCGCGTCAAGCGCGGCGAGCGCGTCGTGCAGCAGGGCGAAAAATCAGATGCCCTGTCCATCATCCTCTCGGGGCGCGCGCGCGTGCTCATGACCGACAGCGGCAATGGCCGCGAGGTCATCCTGGCCACGTTGCAGTCGGGCGACTACTTCGGCGAGATGAGCCTGCTCGACAACGACGTGCATTCGGCCTCGGTCGAGGCCGAGACGCAGACCGACGTGCTGGAACTGGGCCGCAGTGAATTCCTGCGCAGCCTGGCCGAAAGCGCCCCCATGGCCTACGGCATCATGCGCGGCCTGGTGCAGCGCCTGCGCCATGCCGACCGCAAGATCGGCTCGCTGGCGCTCATGAGCGTCTATGGCCGCGTGGCCAATGTGCTGCTTGACACGGCCAAAGCCGCGTCGGCCGGCGACATGATCATCCGCGACAAGCTCTCGCGCCAGGACATCGCCAAGATGGTGGGCGCCTCGCGCGAGATGGTCAGCCGCGTGATGAAGGATTTCGAGGAGCAGGGTTTCGTGACCCCGCTCGAAGGCGGCGCCATGCATGTCAAGGAGCGCCGCTCCAAGCCGCGCTGAGGCGGCAGCCCCTCGCGCGGGCCTGATTTCCCTACATGACCTACCGACTCCACACGCTCAATTCCGACGATCCCGGCGCTGCGGCGCCCGCCCGTAGCGGCCGCAGCCGCCTGGCTGGCGAGGTGCTGCTCTTCATCAGCCTCGTGCTGCTGGCCTACTGGCTGTTGGCCCTGCTCAGCCACACCCTGCTCGATCCGGCCTGGTCCACCTCGGGTGACGGTGCGCCGGTACGCAACCACGGTGGACAGCTCGGCGCCTGGATCGCTGACGCCAGCTATTACCTCTTCGGCTTTTCTGTCTGGTGGTGCTTTGCTGCCGCCGCGCGCAGCTGGCTGGCGGCTCTGGCACGCTGGCTGCGCGGCCCCGAGCTGGTCGGTGAGGGCGCACCGCGCCCCTCGCGTCTGGCGCGTTTCGTGGCGAGCCGCTGGAGCTTCTGGATCGGGCTGGCCCTGCTGATGCTGTCGAGCACGGCCATCGAATGGTCGCGCTTTTACAGCCTGGAGTCGCACCTGCCCGGCCACGCCGGCGGTGTGCTGGGCTACTGGGTCGGCCCGCTGGCCGCGCGCTGGCTGGGGGTGACGGGCTCGGCCCTGCTGGCCATCGGCCTGTGGGTGCTGGCCGTGGCGCTGGTGTTCCGTTTTTCCTGGGGCCATGTGGCCGAGCGCATCGGTGCCGGGGTGCAGGACTTCATCGAGTCGCGCCGCGCCAAGCGTGAAATGGCGCAGGACTTGGCTCTGGGCCAGCGGGCCGCGCGTGAACGCGAAGAGGGGGTGCTGGAGGAGCGCGAGGAGATCATCGAGCACCATGCGCCGCCGGTGCTGATCGAGCCCGTGCTGGCCGAGGTGCCGCAAAGCGTGCGCGTGGCCAAGGAGCGGCAGAAGCCCCTGTTTGCCGACCTGCCCGATTCCAAGCTGCCGCAGGTGGACCTGCTCGACGGCGCCCAGGGCCGGCAGGAGAGCGTCTCGCCCGAGACGCTGGAGATGACCAGCCGCCTGATCGAGAAGAAACTCAAGGATTTCGGCGTCGAGGTGCGCGTGGTGCTGGCCCAGCCCGGCCCGGTGATCACGCGCTACGAGATCGAGCCGGCCACGGGTGTGAAGGGCTCGCAGATCGTCGGCCTGGCCAAGGACCTCGCGCGCTCGCTGAGCCTGGTCTCCATCCGCGTGGTCGAGACCATCCCGGGCAAGAACTACATGG
>CAMLNH010000128.1 GCA_946481355.1 uncultured Curvibacter sp. | reverse complement strand
TTTTCAGCAGGTGGGAAAAGGACTGTTGCGCTATGACCCTTTTGGGGGATAGGCAACACGTGCCAGCCTGCCTAAAGTCGATCCTGCTGCTGTCACAGCATCAGGAAGAGAGCGAGGGGCACACCGGGGGAGTCATCCGGTGTGCCCCAAGCGCTTTTCAGGGCTTGTTGCCGCTTCATCCAAGGACATTCTTGAAGCATCTGGCTGATTTCATGGGCATGGCAGGCTTTCGTCGGCTGACGGCGCTCGGGCTGGCGGTGTTGCTGGTCGCGATTGGCCTGGTCAGCCTGGCGGCGGTGCTGGTGCCGGCGGGCGCCGCGACGGCCTGGGTGCTGGGCCTGGGCCTGCTGCTCGTGCTGGGTCTGCTCCTGCTGGGCCGCGGCGTGGTGCGCCAGCTGCTGGCTGCTGAGTACGAGCGCCAGGAACTCGAGATCGGACATGAATGCATGCGCGAGTCCATCGACGCGCTGCCGCTGGGTGTGGCCATCTATGACCAGCACGATCGCCTGCTGCTCTTCAACAAGCTGGCCACCGAACTCGCCCCCTACCGCTACGGGGGTGAACTGATCGGTCAGACCTTTGAAGCCATCCTGCGCCGTACCCTGGAGCGTGGCGCCATTCCCGATGCCCTGGGTCGTGAGGAGGACTGGCTGCGCGAACGCCTGGCCGGGCGCGGCAAGCTCAAGCGCCCCCTGCTGCGCCCGCGCAGCGACGGCCGCTGGATGCATCTCTACGAGATCAGTACGTCGTCGGGCTGTCTGGTCATGGCGCGGCTGGACGTGACCGAACTCGTGCAGAAGAGCATGGCGCTGGAGCGCAGCAACCAGCAGCTGGAGCTGCTCTCGGCCACCGACGGCCTGACGGGCCTGGCCAACCGCCGCCAGTTCGACCAGCACCTCTACAGCGAATGGCAGCGCAGCATGCGCAGCGGTCTGCCCATCTCGCTGCTGCTGCTCGACATCGACCACTTCAAACGCTACAACGACCGCTATGGTCACCTGGCCGGCGACGCCTGCCTGCGCCAGGTGGCAGGCATCCTCTACGACTGCGCCCAGCGCACGGGCGAGCTCGTGGCCCGCTACGGTGGCGAGGAATTTGCCCTGCTGCTGCCCGGCGCCGACGGCGACGTGGCCATGACCGTGGCGCAGCGCTGCATGGACGAGGTGGCCAAGGCGCGCATCATCCACGCCGACTCCCCCGTGGCCGACCATCTGACGGTGAGCATCGGCGTGGCCACCGTGGTCGCCACCCAGGAGCTGGTGCCCGAGAGTCTGGTGCGCTGTGCCGACGAGGCGCTGTACCGCGTCAAGAGCAGCGGACGGGCGCATTACATCGTTGCACCCTGTCCCGCCTGAAAACTCACGCATCCATCTACTGCGCAAACCGCATGCGGCGTTGGGCGGTGCGCGCCATCCTCATGGACCGAAGTCCATTCCGGTGGCTGTGCTCCGTCCGCCTTGCCTGCGGCTTGCTCGCTACGATGGCTGCGCGAGTTTTGCCTTGATCAACCCAATGGTCAGCGAACCCGCATGCCGGGTTGTGCACCAGGCCAGGGGTTGAGCACGTAGATGCCGGGTTCGGCTTTCTCGTCGGCGTGGCTGGCGGCGAGCACCATGCCTTCGCTGATACCGAACTTCATCTTGCGCGGGGCCAGGTTGGCGACCATGACCGTGAGCTTGCCCACGAGGTCTTCGGGCTTGTAGGCCGACGCGATGCCGCTGAAGACATTGCGGGTTTTGCCTTCACCCACGTCCAGGGTGAGGCGCAGCAGCTTGGTGGAGCCTTCGACCGGTTCGCAGTTGACGATCTTCGCGATGCGCAGGTCGATCTTGGCGAAGTCGTCGATGGTGATGACGGGTGCGAGTTCTTCGCCGCCGGGCAGCACCTTCTCCGGCTCGGGCGCTGCCGGCGGCTCGAACAGGGCTTCGAGCTGCTTCATGTCCACGCGCTGCATCAGGTGCTTGTAGTCGCCGATGGCATGACCGGCGCCGAGCTCGCGCGTGGCGTCGGTCCACTGCAGGGGCTGGATCTTCAGGAAGTCCTCCACCTGCACGGCGAGGGCGGGCAGCACGGGCTTGAGGTAGAGGGTCAGCAGGCGGAAGGCCTCGATGCAGACGGTGCAGACGTCGTGCAGGCGGCCGTCCATGCCCTCCTGCTTGGCCAGCTCCCAGGGCTTGTTCTGGTCCACATAGCCGTTGACGCGGTCGGCCAGCAGCATGACCTCGCGCAGGGCCTTGCCATAGTCGCGCTCGTTGTAGAGCTCGGCCAGGCCGGCGGCGCCGTCGCGCAGGTGTTCCAGTAGCGCGTCACCGTCGCCCGAGTATTCGCCGAGCTTGCCGCCGAAGCGCTTGGCGATGAAACCGGCGGCGCGTGAGGCGATGTTGATGTACTTGCCCACGAGGTCACTGTTGACGCGGGCCATGAAGTCTTCGGCGTTGAAGTCGATGTCTTCGTTGCGGCCGCTGAGCTTGGCCGCCAGGTAATAGCGCAGCCACTCGGGGTTCATGCCCAGCGCGAGGTATTTGAGCGGGTCCAGGCCGGTGCCGCGGCTCTTGCTCATCTTCTCGCCGTTGTTCACGGTGAGGAAGCCGTGCACGAAGACGCGGTCCGGCGTCTTGCGGCCGCTGAACTTGAGCATGGCGGGCCAGAAGAGCGTGTGGAAGGTGACGATGTCCTTGCCGATGAAGTGGATCTGCTCCAGCTTGGGGTCGGCGATGTAGGCCTCGTAGTCCTGGCCGCGCTGGTCCAGCAGGTTCTTGAGCGAGGCGAGGTAGCCCACGGGGGCGTCGAGCCAGACGTAGAAGTACTTGCCGGGCGCGCCCGGGATCTCGATGCCGAAGTAGGGCGCGTCGCGCGAGATGTCCCAGTCGCCCAGGCCGCCATTGCCTTCTTCGTCCTTGGCGAACCATTCCTTGATCTTGTTGAGCACTTCCGGCTGCAGGCGGCCGGGTTCGGCGGTCCAGTTTTCCAGGAATTCGATGCAGCGCGGGTCGCTGAGCTTGAAGAAGTAGTGCTCGGAGGTGCGCAGCACCGGCGTGGCGCCGGACAGGGCGGAGTAGGGGTTCTTCAGTTCGGTGGGGGCGTAGACCGCGCCGCAGCTTTCGCAGGAGTCGCCGTACTGGTCCTTGGCGCCGCACTTGGGGCATTCGCCCTTGATGAAGCGGTCGGGCAGGAACATGTTCTTCTCGGGGTCGAAGAACTGCTCGACCACCTCGCTGGAGATCAGGCCGTTGGCCTTGAGGTCCAGGTAGATGGCCTTGGCCAGCGCGTGGTTCTCGGGGCTGTCGGTCGAGCTCCAGTTGTCGAAGGCGATATGAAAGCCGTCGAGGTAGGGCTTGCGGCCGGCGGCGATGTCGGCCACGAAAGCCTGCGGTGTCTTGCCGGCTTTTTCGGCGGCGATCATGATGGGCGCGCCGTGGGTGTCGTCGGCGCCGACGAAGTTGACCTCGTGGCCCTGCATGCGCTGGAACCGCACCCAGATGTCGGCCTGGATGTACTCCATGATGTGGCCGATGTGGAAGTTGCCGTTGGCGTAGGGCAGCGCGGTGGTGACGAAGAGCTTGCGGGTCATGGGCCGGGTCTTTCGGAGGGAACCCGCGATTTTAGTCGCCCGGCCCGCGGGCAGGGCGGGCCTAGACCCGCAGTGGGTCGCGCCGCTCGGCCCGGGCCGGGGCGGGCGTGGCCGGTGCCCCGTTCCAGCCGAAGAAGCGGCAGACCTCGTCTTCCTGTTTCAGGGTGTCGTCACGGCCCAGCGTCATGAGTTCGCGGGTATAGACGGCTTCGAACAGCAGGTAGCTGGTGAGTGCCCCGCCCTTGATGTCAGCCTGGCTGGACGAGGCCCCCAGACCGCTGAGCAGGGCGCGCACCGCGTGGGGCAGGGCGTTGGCATGCAGGGCGGCGAGCTGGTCCAGGCGCTCGGAGGGCGAAATCACGAGCAGCTCCACCGGCTTGAGCGCGCTGGCCTGCCGCGCCTCGCGCGGGATCAGGTTGAGCGTCTGGTTGATGCGGCGGATGCGCTCGATGTCCACCGCCAGCGCGTCCAGGAAGATGCTGGACATGGCGTGGCCGGCGATCTGGGCCAGCGATGGATAGGTCGTGGGGGCGGCGCGCGTGAGCGTGTCGCGCGGCTCGCTCATGCGGCCGGCGCCGACGACGAGGATGCGGTCGGCGCCGAGGTGGATGGCCGGGGCCACGGGCGCGGTCTGGCGCATGGAGCCGTCGCCGAAATACTCGGTGCCGTCGTTGATGGACAGGGCCTGGGCCGGGAACACAAAGGGGATGGCCGAGGAGGCCAGCAGGTGCGTATGGGTGATGTGGTCGCGCACGGCCAGGCGCTGCGAGCGCACCCAGGGCTGGAGTTCCTCGACGCCCTCGAAGAAGGTCACATGGTGGCCCGAGCTGTAGCTCGACGCCGTGACGGCCAGGGCGCGCAGATGGCCCTGGGCGATGAGCTGGGGCAGACGTTCCAGCGGCACCATGCGCTGCAGCAGCAGTTCCAGCGGGCTGTTGTCGAGCAGTGAACGCGGCTTGATGCGGCGCCAGCGGGCGATCATCCAGCCCAGCGAGAGCAGGCTCATCCAGCGCGCGCCGCTGCGCAGCACGCTCAGCAGATCGGCCTCATAGACCTGGCCGGCCTGGAAGTTGGACCAGACCGAGGCCACACGCTCGACCGTCAGGTCGAAGTCGTCGGCACCACAGGCCAGAGCGGCGGCATTGATGGCGCCGGCCGAGGTGCCGGTGATGATGCTGAAGGGGCTGGCGCGTTGCCCGGGCTGGCGCTGGCGGCGCAGTTCGCTCAGGGCCTGCAGCACCCCGACCTGGTAGGCCGCGCGCGCGCCACCACCGGTCAGCAGCAGACCGATGCTCGGGTGACTCTTGTCGGCGGGGGCATCGCTCACCATGCAACCCATTATGCGGTGGGGGTCCGTGCCCGTCACGCGTTCCGGATCAGGAATGTGGATGCGGTGTGCAAATTGCCCGTCCCGGCGGGCCTATTGCGTCGCGGCTAGACTACGCCCACTTCAGGAGTAAACGGAATGGCAGTGACAGAACAGGTCTTGATGGACGCCCTCAAGGCCGTCGTGGACCCGAACACGGGCAAGGATTTCGTCTCGGGCAAGACCATCAGGAACCTCAGCGTGCAGGACGGCGACGTCTCTTTCGACGTCGAGCTGGGCTACCCGGCCAAGAGCCAGATCCCGGCGTTTCGCAAGGCGCTGATCGCTGCGGCCAAGGGTGTGGCGGGCGTGAACAACGTCTCGGTCAACATCAACACCAGGATCGTGGCGCATGCCGTGCAGCGCGGCGTGCAGCTGCTGCCCAAGGTCAAGAACATCGTGGCCGTGGCTTCGGGCAAGGGCGGCGTGGGCAAGAGCACCACGGCCGTCAACCTGGCCCTGGCCCTGGCCGCAGAAGGCGCCAGCGTGGGCCTGCTCGACGCCGACATCTACGGCCCGAGCCAGCCCATGATGATGGGCATCGACGCGCGGCCCGAGAGCGAGGACGGTCAGACCATGGAGCCGCTGGAGAACTACGGCGTGCAGGTCATGTCCATCGGCTTCCTCGTGGCCCAGGACGAGGCCATGATCTGGCGCGGCCCCATGGCCACCCAGGCGCTGGAGCAGCTGCTGCGCCAGACCAACTGGAAGGATCTGGACTACCTGATCGTCGACATGCCTCCGGGTACGGGCGATATCCAGCTCACGCTCTCGCAACGTGTGCCCATGACGGGCGCCGTCATCGTGACCACGCCGCAGGACATCGCCCTGATCGATGCGAAGAAGGGCATCAAGATGTTCGAGAAGGTGGGCGTGCCCATCCTCGGTCTGGTCGAGAACATGGCCGTGCACGTGTGCAGCAACTGTGGCCACACCGAGCACATCTTCGGTGTGGACGGCGGCAAGAAGATGGCGGCCGAGTACGGCATGCACTACCTGGGCGCGCTGCCGCTCAATATGCAGATCCGCCTGCAGGCCGACAACGGCAAGCCCACGGTGGTGGCTGACCCGGACGGCGAGGTCGCCGGCATCTACAAGGCCGTGGCGCGCCAGGTGGCCCTGGCGATTGCCGCCAAGAACAAGGACTTCTCGAGCAAGTTCCCGAGCATCACGATTTCGAAAGAGACCTGATGCCAGTGGCCGGTCTCCGGCGTGCTCAGTAGCGCAGCTGGCCCGTGTTGTCGATGATGGCCAGTTCCACGTAGGACGAGCCGTTGTGGGTGCTCGGTGAGTACTTGGCCGCGAAGCGGCCGAAGCTGATTTCGCCGGCCTCTTCCATGGCCTTGATGAAAGAGGCCGTGCTCAGGTTGCGCCCCGCCCGGCGCAGGCCCTCGACCAGCAGCTTGGCGTGGACGAAGCCTTCGAGCTGGAAGGCCGAAGGAGCGGCGGCCGGATCCTTTTCCTTCAGCAGGCGGTGGTACTCGGCCACCACGGGGATGGTCGTGTTGCGCAGCGGCGGCATGATCTGGGCCAGCACGATGCCGCGCGCCTGCTCCTTGAGGTCGCGCCGGATCAGGTCCACGTTGGCGACCGAGAAGCCGTAGAAGCTGGGTCGCACGCTGGTCTGCAGTGTGGCCTTGATGAAATTCGACAGGGTGCCGCCTGCAATGCCCAGCAGCACCGCCTGGGGCTGGGCCCGCTCGGCCGCGGCCGCGGCTGCCGCGTAGTCCGGGGCCTTGGGGTCGATCTTCACTTCGGCATCCAGCTTGATCTTGACGGCTGCTGCTGCCTGCTGCAGCTCGGCCAGCAGGGTCTTGCCCAGGCCATCGTCCTGGTACACCACGGTGACGCGGCTGATGCCGGTCTCCACCAGGTGCGAGACGATGCGGCGCGCCTCGTCGGCGTAGCTGGCCCGCACATGGAAAAGGTAGGGGTTGACTTTCTGTCGGAAGGCCGTGGCGCCGGTGACGGGACCGAAGATGATGGTGCGGCTGGCTTCGGCCAGGGGCAGGATGGCCCCGGTCTGGGCCGTGCCCGTGCTGTTGTAGATGATGAAGACGCCCTGCTCCTCGATCAGCTGGCGCGTGTTCTCGACAGCACGCTTGACGTCAAAGCCGTCATCCAGCGTGGCGTAGACGATCTTGCGGCCGTGCACGCCGCCCGCGGCGTTGACGGCGTCGAAGTAGAGGCGCGAGCCCTGGCCGAATTCCTGCGTCTGCGGCCCCAGCGGGCCGCTCAGCACCACCGAGGCGCCGAGGCGGATTTCCGTCGGCGTCACGCCGCGGTCGGAAGCCAGGGCGCCAGCGCCCAGGGCGCCGGCCAGGGCGAGTATCAAAAATCGAAACATGTCCATCTCCTGCGGTGTCTGCCCGCGCTCCAACGACGCCTCCGGCCACCTTGTGGCCGGGATCCATGGTTATTGAATATAGTTATTTAACTGAATCAAATGCGGTTCCCGGGCTAGTGGTTTCCCCTGAAGCCCTGTTGGCGCCGTGCATAAGTTCACGATCTGGCAAGATGGCAGGCCCATGAACCTGCTCGTCTCCATGCGCTACCTCGTCGCCCTTGACGAGCACAAGCATTTCGCCCGCGCGGCCCAGGCCTGCTTCGTCACGCAGCCGG
>CAMLNH010000127.1 GCA_946481355.1 uncultured Curvibacter sp. | reverse complement strand
TCGAGGCAACAAAATCGCGGAAACAGCGGCGCAATCTGAAGCAGATCTACACACTCCGTCAGCAGACTGCGGGCGGAGGCTGTTTGTGCTGAAATATCAAACAGATGGGAGAACGAGTCATGGCGCACGAACACCACGTCCACGATCATCACGCAGACGATACTGAGTCCAAGGGCGATCTCCATGACCCGGTCTGCGGCATGAAGGTGAGCCAGCGATCTGAGCACCATAGTGAGCACGCAGGGCGCCTGTACTACTTTTGCAGTGTGAACTGCAAGTCCAAGTTCATTGCTGATCCAGCTCGGTACATCGATCGTCCAGCCCAGCACAAGAGCGGCTCGGTTCATCTTCCCCAAGATCCGCAGCGCACGGCGCCATCTGCCCCCCCAAGCATCACAGCCGATGCGATGACACCCCCGTCGGGAGCCATCTACACCTGCCCAATGCATCCTGAGATCAGACAAAGTCTGCCTGGCAACTGCCCCAAGTGCGGCATGACGCTGGAGCCCCTGATCCCGGAGCTTGAAGAAGAGGAAAACCCGGAGCTGCGCGACTTCCAGCGTCGCTTCTGGTGGACCCTGCCGCTGACCGTCATCGTCACGGTGTTGGCCATGTTCGGCCACCAATTCCATTGGTTCGAGACACGTACACAGACATGGATCGAACTGATTTTGTCTATGCCTGTCATCCTGTGGGCAGGCTGGCCATTTTTCGAAAGAGGCTGGCAGTCTGTTGTGCACCGCAGCCCCAATATGTGGACGCTGATCGGGCTTGGAACAGGGGCGGCCTTTGTCTACAGCGTGGTAGCCACGGTTACCCCTAGCGTATTCCCTGACTCCTTCCTGTCGATGGGGCGCATTGCTGTCTATTACGAAGCCGCAGTGGTCATCATTTCCCTGACGCTGTTGGGTCAGGTCCTGGAGCTCAAGGCCAGGTCGCAAACCTCAGCTGCAATCAAATCCCTGCTCGGACTGGCCCCGAAGACAGCGCGCCGCATCCGAGAGGATGGAGCAGAAGAGGATGTGCCGATCACGCATGTGCATGTGGGCGATCTGCTACGGGTGCGTCCCGGGGAGAAAGTGCCCGTCGATGGGGTGGTGACCGAGGGCAGCAGCGCCGTGGATGAATCCATGCTCACTGGGGAGCCCTTGCCCGTGACCAAGCGCATAGGAGACAAGATCATTGGAGCGACACTGAATACCAGTGGCGCACTCGTGATGAGATCCGAGCGGGTCGGGGCCGCAACCATGCTGGCGCAGATCGTCCAGATGGTGGCCCAGGCCCAGCGCTCCAAGGCACCCATGCAGCGCATGGCTGATATCGTCGCAGGATATTTTGTCGTGGTGGTGGTGTTCGTTGCCTTGTTGACGCTGCTGGTTTGGGGCCTGTGGGGGCCCGAGCCGCGCTGGGTGTATGGCCTGATCAATGCCGTGGCTGTACTCATCATCGCCTGCCCTTGTGCCCTGGGGCTGGCCACGCCCATGTCCATCATGGTGGCGACTGGGCGGGGTGCGAACAAAGGCATCCTGTTCCGTGATGCGGCTGCCATTGAGCATCTGCGTAAGGTGGATACGCTGATCATCGACAAGACCGGCACCTTGACTGAAGGACGCCCGGCCTTCAATCGTGCGGTCGCTACCCAGGGATATACCGAGGACGAAGTCTTGCGTCTGGCCGCCAGTCTGGACCAGGGCAGCGAGCACCCCCTGGCGGACGCGATCGTTCAGGCTGCGCGGGCACGTCAGCTGGTTCTGGACAAGCCGGATCAGTTTGAGTCCAGCTCCGGGATCGGCGTACGGGGCATGGTGGCAGGGCGCAAGCTCGCCCTGGGCAATACGGCGCTGATGGAGCAAATGCAGGTCTCTACCACGCCCCTGACTGCGCGGGCTGAGGCCTTGCGCACAGAAGGCGCGAGCGTGATGTATCTGGCCGTTGAAGGCCAATTGGCCGGCCTGCTGGCGGTCTCCGACCCGATCAAGCCCAGCACCCCCGAGGCCCTGGAGACACTCAAGGCAGCGGGCTTACGCATCATCATGGCCACGGGGGACGGCTTGACCACGGCCAGGTCCGTCGGCGCTCGACTGGGCATTGATGAGGTGCACGGAGAGGTCAAGCCCGCCGACAAACTGCTACTGGTTGAGAAGCTGCAGCGGGAAGGACGCATCGTGGCCATGGCGGGTGACGGGATCAACGACGCTCCGGCTCTGGCCAAGGCCGATGTTGGCATCGCCATGGGCACGGGCACTGATGTCGCCATGAACAGCGCCCAGCTCACGCTGGTCAAGGGTGACCTGCGAGGCATTGCGATCGCTCGCGCCTTGTCCGAATCAACCGTCAGCAACATGAAGCAGAACCTCGTGTTTGCATTCATCTACAACGCCTTGGGCATTCCCGTAGCTGCGGGCGTGCTGTTCCCGTTGACCGGATGGCTGCTTTCGCCGCTGATCGCTGCTCTGGCGATGAGTCTGAGTTCGGTGTCGGTGATCGGAAACGCACTACGTCTTCGTTAAGCCATGAAGCTCTACAACTGAGCATCTTGGTTACTCCGCCGGTTGGGGGCCTGTCCTCAGATCGCGCAAGGGGCCAAGCATTCTTCCTGACAGATTTGTAATCTCGTTGTCATGTTTAAGGCGGCTTATAAAACCTAAAGTAGAGACATGGCATGCGCATCACACGTCATCGGGACGCGGGGATGGTGCCATATCCGGCAGAGCTTGCCGGCATCAGCCACGAAAGGGTTTGATCATGAAGGTTTTGCAAACACTACCGGTTACTCTGCTCATCGCAATGGCGTCCCTGGCTGCATCGGCGCAGACCGCGGCGGAACATGAACAGCACCATCCGGGCGGGGCTGCACCCGCCACCGCTTCGCCGGCCCCTCGCACGGCCGAGCAGCAGATGTCGGCCATGGACACGCAGCTGCAGCGTATGCGCGAGATGAGCCGCAGGCTGGCCGCTGCCAAGACCCCGCAAGAGCGACAGGCTCTGATGATCGAGCACCAGAAAACCATGCAGGAGAGCATGAGCATGATGGGCCAGATGCAGGGGATGTCCATGGGCGGGATGGGGGGCATGGGCATGATGATGGGTGGTGGTGCTGGCATGCCAAGCGGCTCCTCGAACGCGCCAGTCCCACCTGACGCAAACGCAGCGTCGGCAGCACCGGCGATGGGGCCGCAGATGATGGCCGGCATGATGCAGCGCCACGCCATGATGGAAAAGCGCATGGAGATGATGCAGGCCATGATGCAGATGATGATGGACCGCATGCCGGCCTCGTCACCCAGGTAAGCAAGGAGACATCGCCATGTTCTTCGATCATGGTTACTACATGGGCGGCATGCACGCCTTCTGGTGGCTGTTCTGGCTCGTTCTGGTCGTGGCGTTCGTCTACGCTGCGCGCTCACCCGCGGGACGCACCGGGCGGTCCACGAGAGAGTCCCCACTGGAAATCCTGCAGAGACGCTTTGCCAAAGGCGAACTGAGCCCCGAGGCATACGAGCAGGCGAAGGCATTGCTAGAGCGTGATGCCGGCAAGGTCAAAAGCGATGAGTCCAGCCTTAGGAGCGATAAGACATGAATCCCCCTGAACACCATCACTCGAAAGAGCAGGGCCTGCCGGTGTGGCGACGGCCTGCAACCTTGGCATGGGCAGCTGCCGCCGTGATTGCGGCCTTCTATCTCCTGCGGGAGCATTGGGGGCACCTGCTGGGCTGGTGGCCTTATCTGCTGCTGATGCTGTGCCCGCTCATGCATCTACTTCATGGTCACGGAGGGCATGGCTCCAGCCATGATCATTCCCGAGTAGAGAAAGATTCCTGAACCTGGGGTGTGTGCCGTTGCGCGTCATTTTCACGGCCGCCTTCTCGTCTTTTGAGCAGGCAATGCTTGCCTGTGCTCCATGTGCGGTACGACAAGTCGATGATGCACGGCAATTCTTGCTGTTGCCTTCCGTTCCGGTTTACCTCTGATCTTGCTGGCTCGTCCGACGTTACACCGCATCTACGCCAGCTTGCGCACTTGTAATCGCCGCCTCATCTTTCTGTCAGCACCTTCTTTCCAGAATACGTACTGTGCATTGCACAAAGCGCCGTCAAGGTGTCTTCTTCATCTTCTCGAAAGGATCTGACATGAAAACCACTCTCACCACCTTCATCGCCGCTGGCGTCCTGGCTGTCGCCACTTTCCCCGCTTTCGCGCACGATGCAGCCAGCGCCAGCGCGGACAAGCTGTATCGCCTCAAGAACGGCGGCACCCTGTACGTTTTCAAGGATGGCAAGATGGCCCTGGAAGACGCGTACGGCCGTGCCGCTTTCTTGAAGAAGGGCCAGGTTCTCGAAACCACCAACGGGCAGAAGATCACGGCCACCAGCAACGAAGTGGCGCGCCTGGACAGCTTGATTCTGCTGGGGCATGAGGGTTCTTGACCCTGAAGTATGGTGACGCCTGAGGCTTGTCGAAGGCAGGCCGCGGGCGCTCCAAACCTCAGCAGACAACTTGAGTCTATTGCGAGAAGCTGCTCCAACACTACAATCTTGCATACTCATGCGAGTTTTCCGCCGCTCACTCTATGCTTGGATCGCGCTGCTGGGGATCATGTTTTCCCAGCTGGCGATTTCAGCCTATGCGTGTCCTCTGTGGAGCAAGGGTGAAGTCCAGGCATCTGCTGTGGCCGTACATGGGCAGGAAATGGCCGGCATGCCATGCGCAGGCATGGAAGACATGTGGGTTGAAGCGACCACACCGGTCCTGTGCATCAAGCACTGCGATCAGGAGAGTCAGGCTGCAGGCTCAGCCCATGCACCAGACTTCCAGATTGCGCTGGCACTTTTGCCCTTTGTGCAGCCTTTTGCGCCAATTGAAACCACCTGGGCGGCCCAACGACCCGAGCCCCTCCTGCATCCCCTCGCAGCACCACCGCCCTTGTGGCGCACTGGCCGCCTGCGCATTTGACCCACCCCTGATTTTTCTGGGCGCACCCTGAGTGCGCTGCCCTGGCCGTTTTCGGCCATGTGTTCAGGAGAAAGATCGTGGGTCTACAGCCATTCATCATCAGCCCTCGCGCTGCAGCACGTCTATTGCAGGCGGTGCTGCTGGGTCTGTCAGCGCAACTACTTCATGCCGAACAAGCGCCTCCGATTTCTTTGGAGGAGGCACTGAGTCTGGCGCAAGCCAATGCTCCTGCCTTGAGCGCGGCAAGCCTGGGTGCGCAAGCCGCACAGGCTTCAGCCGTATCGGCAGGCCAGCTTCCGGATCCAGTCTTGCGTGCTGGCGTGGACAACCTGCCAATCAATGGGGCCGACCGGTTCTCGCTGGATCGAGACTTCATGACCATGCGCCGCATCGGTCTCATGCAGGAGTACGTCTCGACGGAGAAGCGGCAACTGCAGCGCAAGCGCAACGAGTTGGAGGCGGCAAGCGCTGATTTGACACGAGTTGCCACGCAGGCGAACTTGCGTCGTGACGTCGCACTGGCCTGGCTTGATCGCTATTACGCGATCAAGAATCGGGAATTGCTGACGTCCCTACAAAACGAGGTACAGCTGCAGTTACGCACCCTGGACTCCCAGCTTCGCGCCGGCAAGGCCATGGCAATCGAGCAGCAGTTGGCCGCGGCGATGCTGCTGCAGATTGATGATCGCGTCCTCGTCAACGACAGACAGGAGCGTGTCGCGATCATCAATCTGTCCCGATGGCTGGGTGCGGCTGCCCAAAGAACCCCTGGGCAATTACCCGATATTCGACGATTGCCTGAGAGTCTGGTCCATGGGGACGTGGTTCATGCCGCGCCCCAGTTGCGCCAGCATGAGCAGGAGCTCAACATCGCCCGGACCGAGCTGACACTGGCCGAGCAAAACCGATCACCGAACTGGAGCTGGGAGATTGCCTATCAGCAGCGCGGCAGCGACTACTCGAACATGGTTTCGTTTGGTGTCAGTGTGCCCCTGACTTTCAACGCTGCCCGCCGTCAGGATCAGGAAGTTGCCGCCAGGCGAGCACAGCTCAGTCAGGCTGAACAGGTGCATGAAGACATGGTGCGTGAAACCAGAACCAACCTGCTCTCTGCCCATGCGGAATGGCAAACCTTGATTGATCGCCACAAGAAACTGGCCGCCGCCTTGTTGCCGATCACGCAGCAGCGCGTCGAGCTGTCCCTCGCCGCTTACCGATCCGGCCAGACCACGCTGGCGAACGTGCTGGAAGCCAGGCGCACCGAAGTCGAGGCCCGGATACAACTGCTGGAGCTGGAACGCGAGATGGCCCGATTCTGGGCGCAACTGAAGTTCGTCTATGTCGACCCCATGAATGCCCTGCCCCAGGGAGGAACCCAGCCATGAAGACCCGTACCCTGATTGCCTTGTTCTCAGTCAGCACAGTGCTGATTGCCTTTGCGACCTATCAGCTGGGTTTACAGCGCCATGCGGCCGTCGCCCAGACAACTCAGCCCGCTGCAACGGACGCCAAGATCGATCCCAAGACCGGCCGCCCTGTGCTTTATTGGCATGACCCGATGGTGCCCGGGCCGCGTTTCGACAAGCCTGGCAAGTCCCCTTTCATGGACATGCAGCTCGTGCCGGTCTATGCCGACGAAAGCGGTGGCGCCGGCGTGACTGTAAGTTCGCAGACCACACAAAGCCTCGGTCTGCGCACGGGGATCGTACGCAAAGGGGAGCTCTCCACACATTTCGACGCTGTTGGAGTCGTTACCGAGAACGAACGCGCCACCGAGGTGGTGCAGTCCCGTGTCACAGCCTATATCGAGAAGCTGCATGTGCGCGCACCCCAGGATCCAGTTCGCAAGGGACAAACCTTGGCGACCCTCTACGCCCCGGAATGGGCCGGGGCGCTGGAGGAGTATCTGGGTCTGCGCAAGGCCCAGGCTGGCGCAGCGCTCATCGATGCGGCCCGGGAGCGTCTGCGCTTGCTGTCGATCCCGGATGGCGTGGTCGAGAGATCGGAGCGCGCCGGCGTAGCCCAGACCCGTTTTGAACTCACTGCGCCCATCCAAGGTGTGGTAGCTGAGCTGGGCGTGCGCGATGGCGCGATGGTCAGCCCCGGCATGACGCTCTTTCGTATCACAGACCTTCGCTCGGTCTGGGTGGTGATCGACGTGCCTCAATCCATGGGCAGCCAACTCAGACCCGGTCGTGCAGCGGAAGTCCAGGTTCCCGGTATCGACCCTCAGTCTTTGCCAGGCAGGGTCCGGACGGTCCTGCCCGACGTCGATCCAGCCACTCGTACCATCAAAGCCCGTATCGAACTACCTAATCCGAATAATCAGCTCAAGCCCGGACTCTTCGTGCAGGTCAGAATCAAGGCGCCGCCCACTCAGCCGACGCTCCTGATTCCCCAGGAGGCTGTGATCGCTACCGGACTGCGTACGGTCGTGATTGCGATGACCGAGGATGGCCGATTCATACCGACCGATGTAACCCTGGGCCGTGACAACGGCGAGGAAGTCGAGATCCGCTCTGGCCTCTCTGAGGGGCAACGTGTGGTGGTTTCGGGCCAGTTCCTTCTGGATTCCGAAGCCAACCTGAAGTCCGGATTGGGCCGCATGGGCACAGAAGCCACCACAGCCTCTGTGCCCGCCCGTCATTCCGGCATCGGTGTGATACGCGGCATGGATGCCGATGAAC
>CAMLNH010000126.1 GCA_946481355.1 uncultured Curvibacter sp. | reverse complement strand
GGGTCTTGCCGCTGCCCGAAGGACCCCAGAGGTAGGTCGGCACGGGCGAGCGCAGGGAGGCACTGCTGCCATCGCCCACCCACAGACGCAGATGTTGCAGCACGGCCTCGTTCGGACCGGCCATGAAATTGGCCAGGGTCGGGCCGCTGCCCAACCCGATGTCCAGCGCGATCTGCTTCATGCCCGGTAGACGCTGCTGCTCAGGTAGCGCTGGCGCAGGCGCCGGGCCGCCACCAGCAGCACGGCGCTGACAGGCAACGCGACCAGGATGCCGACGAAACCGAAAAGTTGGCCGAAAGCCAGCAGGGCAAAGATCACGGCCAGCGGATGCAGGCCGATGCGCTCACCCAGCAGACGCGGTGTGAGGTAGAAGCTTTCCAGAAGCTGCCCCAGGCCGTAGACCACGCCCACCATCAGCGTCACGCGGGTCAGGCCGCCGTCGCCGTTGAACTCCAGCAGACCGGCAAGCACGGCCAGCACCAGCCCGACGCCGAAACCCACATAAGGCACAAAGATGGCCAGCCCCGTGAAGATGCCGATGGGCAGGGCCAGATCCAGACCGAAGAAGGACAGCATCACGCTGTAGTAGATCGCCAAGACCAGCATCACCAGCATCTGGCCGCGCAGGTACTGGCCCAGCACCTCGTCGGCCTCGGCCACGAAGCTGTCGTAACTGCCACGCAGGCGCTGCGGCACGAGCTCCAGCACACGCCGCACGAGCTGCTTCCAGTCCAGCAGCAGATAGAACAGCGCCACGGGGATCAGGATCAGGTTGCCCAGCACGGTCAGCGCGACGCTGCCGCCGATCTTGAGCGAGGCCAGCAAGGAGCCCAGCGCCTCTTCCATATTGGCGTTGAGGTACTTCATGAGCGCGGGCTTGAGGCTGGCCGTGTCGAAAGCGAGCTTGAGCCCCAGATCGGCCAGCAGGGGCTGCACGCCGGCATTGAGCCGGTCCAGCAGCTGCGGCACCTGCTCACGCAGCAAAGGCCACTCGCGCGTGAGCACCGGTACCAGCAGCAGGACCAGGCCCAGCACAGCCAGGATGAAGAGCAACTCCACGATCAGCACCGCCAGCACCCGCGGCATGCGGCCACGGCCCAGGGCGTCGAGCCGGTCCACCAGGGGTGTGAGCACGTAAGCCAGCACGGCCGCCACGACAAACGGCATGAGCACCGGGCCCAGCAGCCACAGGGCCAGCACCAGTAACAGGGCGACGGCAGCCCAGGCCAGGGCGCTTTTTTGGGGGGTGGACAGGGGCATGGATGAGCAGGATGACGGGAAGAGTCCGGGTGAACCCTTAAAATCAAGACAAATTCTATCGGCCCCGGCGTTTTGCCCCCTTGCCGCCCACCCCATGAGCACTTCCAACACCTCCACCCCCCTGTCCTACAAAGACGCCGGCGTCGACATCGACGCCGGTGACGCGCTGGTCGAGCGCATCAAGCCCCTGGCCAAGAAAACCATGCGCGAGGGCGTGCTGGCTGGCATCGGCGGCTTCGGCGCCCTGTTCGAGGTGCCCAAGCGCTACAAGGAACCCGTGCTGGTCTCGGGCACCGACGGCGTGGGCACCAAGCTCAAGCTGGCTTTCGAATGGAATATGCACGACACCGTGGGCATCGATCTGGTGGCCATGAGCGTGAACGACGTGCTGGTCCAGGGCGCCGAGCCCCTGTTCTTCCTCGACTACTTCGCCTGCGGCAAGCTGCACGTGGACACGGCCGCCGCCGTGGTCGGCGGCATCGCCAAGGGCTGCGAACTTTCGGGCTGCGCCCTGATCGGCGGCGAAACCGCCGAAATGCCGGGCATGTACCCGGACGGCGAATACGACCTGGCAGGCTTCTGTGTCGGCGCGGTCGAGAAGTCGAAGATCCTCACAGGTCAGAGCGTGCAGCCCGGCGATGTGGTGCTGGGCCTGGCCTCCAGCGGCGTGCATTCCAACGGCTTCTCCCTGGTGCGCAAGTGCATTGAGCGCGCCGCCGGCAGTCTGCCCGTCACCCTGGACGGCAAGCCCTTCAAGCAGGCCGTGATGGAGCCGACCCGCCTCTACGTCAAGAACGTGCTGGCCGCGCTGGCCAAGCACCCGATCAAGGCCCTGGCCCACATCACCGGCGGTGGCCTGCTGGAAAACATCCCGCGCGTGCTGCCCGAGGGCACGGCTGCCCACCTGAAGAAAGGCAGCTGGCCGCAGACCGAGCTGTTTGCCTGGCTGCAGAAGACGGCCGGCATCAACGACTTCGAGATGAACCGCACCTTCAACAACGGCATCGGCATGGTGATCGTGGTGCCAGCGGCCGAAGCCGCGGCCACGGCCCAGACACTGCGCGGTCTGGGCGAGCAGGTGCATGAGATCGGCGTCATCGCCGCGCGCGGCACGGGCGCCCCGGTCGTCGTGGCCTGAGCACCACCCCTCCTGGCCGACCGGTGTGTCGGCCGCGTGAAGCATTCCCGAAGTGTTGCTTTTCGCTACAAAATCCCTAGCTGTCGCTGGCGGCTGCGGCTGGACATTCAGACAGTTTCGGGTCACACTGCAGCTTTTGGTTCATCGCCAGGAGCATGGATGCCCGTCATCGCCGTGGTCAATCGCAAGGGAGGGAGTGGCAAAAGCACACTCGCGGCGCACCTGGCGGCCTGGTGCGCGCAACAGGGCCATGCGGTCATGCTGGGCGATGTGGACCGCCAGCAATCCACCCGTTCCTGGCTGCGCAAGCGCAACGAGACCCTGCCGGCCATCGCCCCCTGGACGGTAGACCAGAACATCCTGCGCGTGCCAGCCGGCATCACCCATGTGATCCTCGACACGCCCGGCGGCCTGCATGGCTTCGACCTGGCGCGCATGGTGATGTTCGCCGACGTCATCCTCATGCCGGTCTGCGGTTCGGCCTTCGACCGCGAATCGGCCGCCGACTGCCATGCCGAGCTCATGGCCCTGCCGCGTGTGGCCACCGGCCGCTGCAAGGTGGCCTGCATCGGCATGCGCATCGACACCCGCACCCGCACACCCCAGGTTCTCAAGGAATGGGCTGCCGGTCTGGGCATGCCCTTCCTGGGCGTGCTGCGTGAGTCGCAGGCCTATGTGCAGTGTCTGGAACGCGGCATGACCCTCTTTGACCTGCCCGCCGATCGTGTGCCCACGGACCTGCGCCAGTGGGAACCCATCCTGGGCTGGTTGCGTCCGCAACTGGCCCTCACTCCGGCGGCCAGCACGGCCACCGCCCAGCCCGCGGCCGCCATGGCAACGGGCCCGGCCTTGCAGGCGCGAGCACCCGCAGCGCCTGCCAGCCTGCCCAGCCGTCTGCTGGCCACTCCGCCAGCCACGCCCCAGGCGCCACCGGCCAGCCTGCGCCCGCAAACCGCACAAACCACTGCCCCCTTGTCGCCGGCAACTGCGGTCACAGCGCCCGCCGCATCACGTCTGCTGGCGTCACGCCCCGTGCCGGCCGTCACCCGCATCAGCAGCAGCCCGCGTGTCCTGGACCGTGTGGCCAGCAACGGCGCGCTGCGGACCGCCGAAGCACCCGCGGCCCAGGAAGCGCCGCCCATCCCGTCCTTTCTCAAGCTCGTGAAGTGCTGAGCGGCCTTCGGTCCGCGCCCAGGCGCGCTGGCCCGGTCATCACCGTTCGCCATGAGCGCCGCAAGGCAGTCGCCCGCGCTCAGCCCAGTGTTCGCCGCAGCGTGGCCAGGCGTTCGGCAATCGCCCTGGCGTCCCGGCCCTCTCCGGCCTGCCCCAGATAGGTCTCCAGATCCCGCACGGCCGGAGCCAGCTGGCCCAGTTCGGCCCGAGCCAGGCCACGGTCGCGGTACTCGTCCCAGGCCTGGGGCAGCAGGATCAGCAAGCGGTCTTCCACCGCCACCAGGCGCTCCCAGTCACACTGGGTCCGATGAATTTCCTTGAGATTGCGCAGCATGCGCGCCAGGATCTCACGCCCCGGCATAGCTTGCAGGTAATGCCCCAGCGGCAGTTCCGAGGCACCGGGCAGGCCGTGGCTGACGCGCCAGGCGTCCAGCCGCAGCTGCAGTTCCTCACGGCTCAGGGACTGACCGCTGAACGGATCGATCACCACCTGCGCCTGCGGCAAATTGACCTTGACCATGAAGTGCCCAGGGAAGCCCACGCCGTGCGCCTGCAGCCCCAACCCGTGCGCCAATTCCAGCCAGAGCACGGCCAGCGAGACCGGGATACCGCGGCGGCGCTCCAGCACCCTGTGCAGGTAGCTGTTGTCCGGGTCGTAGTAGTGGTTGAGGTTGCCGCCGAAATGCAGATCCTCGAAGAAGAAGTGGTTGAGCAGACGCAGCTTGTGCATGGCCGGCGCGTCGGCCGGCAGGCGGCGGCGCAGGCGAACCAGCAGGGCATCGACTTCGGCCAGCGCGCGCTGCACATCGAGCCCCGGATATTCGTCCTGCCCCAGACTGACGGCCGCCTCGAACAGATGGAACTGCTGATCGCTCTGCACCAGGCTGGCAAAGTACTCCAGCGGCGTCGGGATGTTGAAGGACAGCTTCATGTTCAGCGCCGCAGGAACTGGCGGAAACGCAGGCCGCCCGCCCAGGCCGCGCCCAGGTAGATCCCGGCGGCCCCCAGCACCAGACCCGCCAGCAGCCCGATGCGCAGCCAGGGCTGCGCCTGCAGACGCGTCCAGTCCCAGGCGCTGGCCGCCCACATGAGGAAGACCGTCAGCAGAGCCGCCGCCGCCGTGACCTGCAGTGCGAACACGCCCCAGCCCGGCAGCGGGCGGTAGCTGCCCCGGCGCAACAGGCCGATCAGCAGCCACCCCGCATTGACCAGTGCCCCGATCCCGATGGACAGGGCCAGCGCCGCGTGCTGCAGCTGCGGCACCAGCACCAGATTGAGCAGCTGGGTGAAGACCAGCACCACGATGGCGATGCGCACCGGAGTGCGAATGTCCTGGCTGGCGTAGTAGCCCGGCGCCAGCACCTTGATCGCCACCACGCCCAGCAAGCCCGCGCCCCACCCCATCAGGGCCCAGGCCGTCATCTGCACATCACGCGCCGTGAACGCGCCGTAGTGGAACAGAACCGCCACCAGCGGCGTGGCAAAGGTCAGCAGGGCCACGGCGCAGGGCACGGCCAGCAGCACCACCAGACGCAGGCCCCAGTCCAGCATGGCCGAGTAGCGCGCGGCGTCGTCGGCCGCCTTGGCCGCCGCCAGCTGGGGCATGAGCACCACGCCCAGCGCCACGCCCAGCAGGGCCACGGGGAACTCCATCAGCCGGTCGGCGTAGCTGAGCCAGCTCACGCTGCCTGGCGCCAGGTGCGAGGCGATCTGCGTGTTGATGAGCAGGGAGAGCTGGGCCACGCTCACTCCCAGCAGGGCCGGGGCCATGAGCTTGAGCACGCGCTGCGTGCCTGCATCGGCCCAGGCCGTCCGCACGGCTGTCCAGGACAAGCTGATGCGTGGCAGCAGCCCCAGCTTTTTCAGCGCCGGAATCTGCACCCCCAGCTGCAGCAAGCCACCCACCATGACGCCGACCGCGAGCGCATAGACGGGCTCGATCCCCAGCGATTTGAACCAGGGCGCCCCCAGCCAGGCCGCGGCGATCATGGACACGTTGAGCAGTACCGGCGTGGCCGCCGGCACGGCAAAGCGCTTCCAGGTGTTGAGCACCCCGGCGGCCAGCGCCACCAGGGACATGCAGGCGATGTAGGGGAACATCCAGCGCGTCATCACGACGGCGGCGTCGAAGGCGTCCCCCGCCTCCATCCTGCGCAGACCTGCCGCCATGAGCCAGACCAGCAGCGGCGAGGCCAGCACCCCCATCACGCTCACCAGCAGCAGCACCCAGGCGAGCACCGTGGCGACCCGGTCGACCAGTTGGTGCGTGGCCTCCTCGCCCTGCTGCGTCTTGACCGTGGCCAGCACGGGCACGAAGGCCTGGCTGAAGGCACCTTCGGCAAACAGGCGGCGAAACAGATTGGGGATGCGGAAGGCGACGTTGAAAGCGTCGGTCAGGGCGCTGGCGCCGAAAGTGGCGGCAATCAGCAGTTCGCGCGCGAGACCCGTGACGCGCGAGACCAGGGTCAGCAACGAGACCGTCGAAGCGGCTTTGAAAAGGCTCATTGGGCCCGAGTGTAGCCGGGGGAACCCGAACCGGAGTGCCTGCTCACACCACAGGCATTGAAGTGCTACAATAGTCGGCTTTGCTGACATCATCCACAGACACAAGGAAACACTGATATGGCATCTGGAAAGCCGAAGAAAAAGAACCCGCGCCTGGCGTCGGGCCGTAAACGCGCACGTCAGGATGTGAAGCTCAATGCAGCCAACACCTCCCTGCGCTCCAAATACCGCACCGCCGTGAAGAACGTCGAAAAGGCCGTTCTGACCGGTGACAAGGCCAAGGCCACCGAACTGTTTGCCAAGATGCAAGCCGTGGTGGACACCGTGGCCGACAAGGGCATCTTCCACAAGAACAAGGCCGCTCGCGACAAGAGCCGCCTGTCGTCCAAGGTCAAGGCCCTGGCCGCCGCCTGAATTTCAGGCAAATCGCACGGAGCCTCCGGGCTCTGCCGTTTGTAACGGGTGCGCTGTCCGCAAAGCAAAAAACCGCCTTCGGGCGGTTTTTTGTTGCCTGTACGTCGCCAGGGACTATCCAAGAAGCCGGCCCTGGGCATCGTACTCGCGCACCTGCAGGCCGTTGTCGCGGGCGAAGTTGATGCAGAAGTCCCAGGCCATGGGCTCGGCGTCGCGCAGATCGCGATTGACGATCACGCACTTGATGTTGTCGACGGAGCTGGGCACGCACCAGGGGGAATAGCCCAGATGGCTGCCGGGCTGAGGGCCACCGGGTCGGAACTGGCTCATCACGCCGGCCAGGCGTTCGGCCCAGTCGCTGGGGCGGAATGCCTTGCCCGTGCGGGTCAGTCCGAGGATGAAGACTTCTTTGGCGGCGTTGGAGACCATGGGTAGGGGCTCGGGCGGCGGACGCGGGCTGGGTAGAGCGCTGGTCCGTCTGCGGAGGGCTGACAGTATTGTATCTTATATAAGACTTGAGTCCTGGCTGGGATCGGTCGCTGCCGCCCACCCCTGCATCGCGGTGGCACAGTCTTGCTCAAACCAGTGCAACAGGCTCTAAAATCACCGCTCAACGGCCCAACTTTCGTTGGGCCGCCTTTGTTTTCAGACCTCCGGAGTGTGTAGCCATGAACGCCCCTGCCGTCAAGCCAGCCACCGCTGCTTCCCCGCATGTGATGAACACCTACGGCCGCGTGCCGATCGCGTTGTCGCACGGTGAAGGCTGCCGCGTCTGGGACATCAACGGCAAGGAATACCTGGATGCGCTGGCCGGCATCGCCGTCAACACCCTGGGCCACAAGCACCCCAAGCTGGTGCCGGCGCTGCAGGATCAGATCGCGAAGCTGATCCACACCTCCAACTACTACCACGTGCCCCTGCAGGAAGAGCTGGCCAGGAAGCTGGTCGAGATCTCGGGCATGAGCAACGTCTTCTTCTGCAACACCGGCCTGGAAGCCAACGAGGCCGTGCTCAAGCTCGCACGCAAGTACGGCCATGACAAGGGTATCCAGAACCCGCAGATCGTGGTCTACGAGCGCGCCTTCCACGGCCGCTCCATCGCCACGCTCAGCGCCACCGGCAACGAGAAGATCCAGAAGGGCTTCGGCCC
>CAMLNH010000125.1 GCA_946481355.1 uncultured Curvibacter sp. | reverse complement strand
GGCACCTTGGAGATCACCTCGGCGATCAGCTTGGCCATCTCGCCATAGCTCTGCGCATCGCCCTGGCGCACGAAGAGTTCGGGCGCGATGGCCAGGTAGCCCTCGCGTGCGAAGCGGTGCGTGATGTCGGCGATGTGCTCGTGCACGCCGAAGATCTCCGACAGCACCAGCACCACAGGCAGGTTCGTCTTGCCTGCGGGCATGGCACGGTAGGCCGGCATCTTGAAACCGTTCACATCGATCGTCACCTCGCCCACGGTCAGGCCCGTGGTCGGCGTCTTGATGGCGGTCTGCGCCACGATGGGCAGGACCGAGGCGGCAAAGCCCACGCCCAGTGCACTCTTGAGGGCGGTGCGGCGCGTGGCACCCGCTTCGCTGCTCTGGCCCGGCAGCAGGGCCTTGAATTCGGTTTCCAGGTCACGGTTCATCATGGTGGGCTCCTCGTGCGGTCATGGGAAACCGGTGAGTCTAGCGATCCGGTCCCGGGCATCGCCAACCTGGGAATTTGCCCCCAGGACCCGGCCGGACTTCAACGCGCCGAGGCGATCAGGTCCAGCTCGACCGTGGCGTTCTTGGGCAGCTGGTAGACGCCCACCGAGGTGCGCGTGTGCACGCCGGCCGGCCCCAGGATCTGCTGCAGCAGGCCGGAAGCGGCGTCGGCCACCTCGCTGTGCTGCGTGAAGTCGGGGCTGCACTGCACATAGACCGTGAGCCGGAGAATCTGGCGCACATCGTTGAGACTGCCGAGCTCGCGCTGCAGCAGAGCCAGCGCACGCAGCGTGCAGATCTTGGCGGCCCGCTGCGCCTGCTCCAGCGCCACTTCGGCGCCGGCACGGCCGATAACGACCACGGCGTTGCCGATGCGCGGCACCTGACCGCTGATGTAGAGGGTGGCACCATCGCGCAGCAGCGGCACATAGTTCCCGCCCACCTTGATCTCGCCGTCGGGTGCGAAACCCAGGGCCTCGGCGGCCTGGCGAAAAAGCGCGTCGCGCGACATGCGGGCCTTATTTGTAGAAAGGCTCGACCGTGCCCTTGAGCTTGATCATCAGCGGGTTGCCCTTGCGGTCCAGGGTCTTGCCCGCGGGCACCTTGACCCAGCCTTCGCTGATGCAGTACTCCTCCACGTCGTGGCGCTCCTTGCCGTTGAAGCGGATGCCCACGTCATGCGCGAAGACGGCCGCCACATGGTGCGGGCTCTTCGGATCGATGGACAGATGGTCGGGGAGTTCGGGGCGCGGCGTAGCCGGGGATGCGGTGCTGTCGTTCATGGGGCCATATTGTGGCTCAAGCGCATGCGCCTCAGACCGGCTGCGCTACGGCCGCCTTGGCCGCCGCGGCGATGTCCAGCGAGCGCAGGCGCAGATCGGCATCAAAGACATCTGAGACCAGGATGAACTCGTCAGCCTGCGTGGCCTGGGCCAGCTGCTCGAAACCCGCGCGCACCGTCTGCGGCCCGCCGATCACGGCCACGGCCAGGAAGTCGGCAATGGCGGCGCGCTCCTGCACCTGCAGCGTGTCCATGTAGTGCTCCACCGGGCGCGGCAGCAGGCCGCGCTTGCCCGTGAGGATGCCCAGCACGCGCTGGTAGGTGCTGCTGGCCAGGTATTCCGCCTCTTCGTCGCTGGGCGCGGCGATCACGGGCACGCCGATGGCCACATAGGGCTGGGCCAGCGTGGCCGAGGGCTTGAAGCGTTTGCGGTAGAGCTCCAGCGCCTGCAGCAGGTAGCGCGGCGCGAAGTGCGAGGCAAAGGCATAGGGCAGACCCAGCTCGGCCGCGAGCTGCGCGGAAAACAGGCTCGATCCCAGCAGCCAGATCGGCACATGGGTGCCCGCACCCGGCGTGGCCACGAGGCGCTGACCCGGCTGGGCCGGGCCCAGCAGGCGCTGCAGCTCCTGCACGTCGCGCGGGAAATCCTCTTCGGTCTCCACGCGGTCGCGGCGCAGGGCGCGCATGGTCAGCGGATCGGTGCCCGGCGCGCGGCCCAGGCCCAGATCGATGCGACCCGGGTAGAGCTCGGCCAGGGTGCCGAAGGCTTCGGCCACCACCAGCGGGGCATGGTTGGGCAGCATGACGCCACCCGAGCCCACGCGGATGCGCTGTGTGCCACCCGCGATGTGGCCCACGAGCACGGCCGTGGCCGAACTCGCCACGCCCGACATATTGTGGTGCTCGGCCAGCCAGTAGCGCCTGAAGCCCAGGCCTTCCGCGTGCTGCGCCGTGCGCAGGGAGATGCGCAGCGCATCGGCCACCGTGCCGCCCTCGCGCACGGCCACCAGGTCCAGCATGGACAGGGCGATATCGTTCAGGGATCTCATGGCGCGATTTTGGGCCAGCGGCGATGACCTTGTCTGCGCAAGTGCATACCGGCCGCGCCACAATCGGCGCCGGGCGGCCCTGCCCGCCCCACCCCTCCATCACCGCGAGCCTCAGCCCATGAACGCCTCGACCTCCCTGATCCTGCTCATCCCCTTCCTCGCCGGCGTCGGCATACCGGTGCAGGCCGGCATCAACGGCCAGCTCGCACTGCGCGTCGACAGTCCCATCATGGCGGCCCTCGTGTCCTTTGCGGCCGGCACGGTGGCCCTGCTCGCGCTGGTGCTGCTGCTGCGTCTCTGGCCCTCGGCCGAGGCCTGGCGCGGGGTACAGCCCTGGCACCTGATCGGCGGCCTGCTGGGCGCGGTCTTCATCGCCTCCACCGCGTTCAGCGCCAGCCGCATCGACGCCGTGCTCATGACCGCGCTGGTGCTGGCAGGCCAGCTCACCACCGCCATGCTGCTGGACCACTTCGGCGCGCTGGGCTTTGCGCAGAAATCCATCTCGCTGGGCCGCGTCGGCGGGCTGGGCCTGATCCTGGCCGGCATCTGGCTGATCCGGCGCGGCTGAACCGCGCCAGCCATCAGGTCCGGGCCGGCCGCCGCTCGACCACATCGACACCGATGCCGTTCGGGTCCACGACAGCAAAATGCCGGTCGCCCCAGGGCTCGTCGCGCAGTTCCACCTCGATCGGCACGCCCAGGCCACGGATGCGCGCGTACTCGGCATCCACATCGCCCACGTCGACGGTGATCCACATCCCTTGCCCCTGGATGGCCGGGCGGTAGATCGGAGCCTGGAAGTCCAGCCCGGGCTTCATGAATCCCAGCTCGCTCTCGCCCAGGCCCAGCAGCACGAACCAGCCGCCCTCGCCTTCGTACAGCACCTGGCAGCCGAACAGGCGCACATAGAAATCGCGCGAGGCCTGCACCTTCTCCGTCACCACACCCGACCAGAATTTCATGGAAGCTCTCCTTGTTCAAGAAGAGCCCATGGTAGGCAGCTGCGCCTCAGCGGTCTTGTAAAAAATCGACAGGCTGGCGCGCATAGACCGCCGGCGACAGACCGGCAAAGCGCCGGAACTCGTGGCTCATGTGGCTCTGGTCGCTGTAGCCCAGATCGGCCGCGAGTTCGGCCAGCGTCAGCGGAGAACCCTGGATCAGCCGTGCCGCGTGCTGGAAGCGCGCGATGCGCGCATAGAGCTTGGGGCCCACGCCTACATCGAGCTGGAACTGGCGCTCGAACTGGCGCAGGCTCTTGCCATAGACCCGGGCCGCCTGCGCCACCGGCGTCCTGCCGCCCGTGGCCGCCAGGCTGCGGATGGCCGCATCCAGGTTCGAGGCAGACGGCGGACAGGCCTGCAGGTGCCGCTCCAGCAGCGCGTCCAGCAGCGCAAACACCGGCCCCGCGGCGAGCTGCTCGGGCAAGTCGTGCAGATCGAAGGCCAGCAGCCCCTGGGCCGGTTCATGCGTGTCGGTCAGCTCGGCCGCGGCAGCGCGCAGGAAATGCCGGCCCTGGCCCGGATGAAAGCGCACCCCGAGGTAATGCGCACCGGCGGCCAAGGTCACCGCCTGCCGCGCGGTCGTGGTGCCGTAGACAAAGGCCCGCGCCGAGGCGGCGTCGGCGACGAGCACCAGGTCCACCGAGCCATCGGGCAGCACCGCCTGACTGTCCTCCCGGTTGTGACGGCTCAGCCAGTAGTGGCTGACATAGGGACGCAGCCGCTGCGAGGGCAGGGCCACGAGCAGCGGGTCGGTGGGCGTCATCGCCTGTGGAACACGCCCGGGGGTTCAGCCCTGGGGCGCCTTGTAGCGCTGGTGCAGGATGCGCACGCGCTGCACATAGACCTGGGTCTCGGCAAAGGGCGGCACGCCCGCGTACTTCTGCACCGCATGCGGCCCGGCGTTGTAGGCCGCCGTGGCCAGGGTGATGTCGCTCTTGAAGCGCACCAGCATCTGGGCCAGATAGCGCGCGCCGCCGTGGATGTTCTCGCGCGGATGGCGCGGGTTGGCCACGCCGAGCTCCCGAGCCGTGGCCGGCATCAGCTGCATGAGTCCGATGGCACCCTTGGGCGAGCGGGCGTGCACATTGAAGCCCGACTCGGCGTGGATCACGGCCCGCACCAGCGCCGGGTCCACGTTGTACAGACGCGCAGCCTGTTCGATCTCGCTCGCATAGGCGTGCAGGTGCAGGCGCGTGACGTTCCAGTTGACCGTGGACTTGGGGTTGCAGGCATAACAGCCATAGTGCAGCACCACGTAGCGCTCGTGTGCGGGGGGCCGATCGGAGAAAGAGGTGGTGCCGGCGTTCGAGAGGTAACGATAAACCTTGGGGCTGGGCTTGGGCAGGTCCTGGGCCGGCGTGCCCGGCGCGGCCTCGTCTGCGGCCCACAGCGCCGGAGCGGCCAGGCACAGGCAGACCAGCAGCCCGCGCAGGAGGCGGTTGCAGAAAATACTGGGCGTCAGTTGGGCTGCCATGGTGAGGGGTCGTGGGAAACGGGATTTTCCCGCCAAAACGCCCGCCACGCCAAGCCGTACAGCGGGCAAATTCCGCCCTTTATCCCGGTTTCAGCGCTCCAGAATCGCCGTCACACCCTGCCCGCCCGCGGCGCAGATGGAGATCAGCCCGCGGCCCTGGCCTTTCTGCTGCAGCATCTTGGCCAGCGTGCCCAGCAGGCGCCCGCCCGTGGCGGCGAAGGGGTGGCCGGCGGCGATGGAGCTGCCATTGACGTTGAGTTTCCTGCGGTCGATCGCACCCAGTGGGGCATCCAGCCCCAGGCGCTCGCGACAGAACTGGGGCGATTCCCAGGCCTGCAGCGTGCACAAGACCACGGCCGCAAAGGCTTCGTGGATCTCGTAGAAATCAAAGTCCTGCAGCGTGAGCCCCTGGCGTTTGAGCATGCGCGGGATGGCATAGGCCGGGGCCATGAGCAGGCCCTCGCGCTCGTCGATGAAGTCCACTGCCGCCGCCTCGCCCGTCACCAGCCAGGCCATGACGGGCAGACCACGCGCCCGTGCCCACTCCTCCGAGGCCAGCAGCACCGAGGAAGCGCCATCTGTCAGCGGTGAGGCATTGCCCGCGGTGATGCTGCCGCCGGCCGCAAAGGCCGGCTTGAGTGCGGCCAGCTTTTCCAGGGCAGTGTCGGGGCGCAGATTGTTGTCGCGCTTCAACCCGGCATAGGGCGTGACGAGGTCGTCGAAGAAGCCGCTGTCCCAGGCGCGCGCGAGGTTCTGGTGGCTGGCCAGGGCCAGTTCGTCCTGGGCCTGTCGGCCCACGCCCATGCGCTCGGCCGTGATCTGCGCGTGCTGGCCCATGGACTTGCCGGTGCGTGGCTCGGCGATGCCCGGAATCTCGGGCAGCAAATAACTGGGGTGCAGCAGACCGGCCATGGCGCGCAGGCGCTCGCCCGTGCCGCGCGCGCGGTTGAGCCGCATCAGCGCACGCTGCAGGCCACGGTGCACCGCGATGGGCGCATCCGAAGTGGTGTCCACCCCGCAGGCAATGCCCGCGTCGATCTGACCCAGCGCGATCTTGTTGGCCACGAGGATGGCCGCCTCCAACCCTGTGCCGCAGGCCTGCTGGATGTCGTAGGCCGGCGTGGCCGCCGACAGGCCGCTGCTGAGCACGCACTCGCGCACGAGGTTCCAGTCGCGCGAGTGCTTCATCACCGCGCCGCCCGCCACCTCACCCAGCTGCATGCCCTGCAGGCGCGCCTTGCGCACCAGACTCTGCAGCGTAAAGACCAGCATGTCCTTGTTGCTCTGCTCGGCGTAGGCCGTGTTGGAGCGGGCAAAGGGGATGCGGTCGGCCGCGACGATGGCGACACGGCGTACGTTTCCTGGAAGCATGGGGCACTCCTGGCCACACGGGAGATGCGGCAAACCCGTGGGATCATAAGCACTTGTGATTTTCTGCACCTGCCCATGACCGACCGCCTGCTCCAACTCGCCAACACCCCTTGGTCCGCGCCCCTGGTGCGCCTGCTCGGCCTGCCCCAGCCCAAGCCCCTGCCGCGCCAGACCCGCGCCTATGCCCGGCAGGAGCTGGCCGGCCGCCGTGTCGTGCTGAGCGCCCTCGACGACGCCATCTCGCCTGATCTGAGCACCTGGCTGCAGGCCCAGGGCGCCGTGCTTGACCTTGCAGACGCGCTGGATCTGGTCGTACTCGATCTGCGCGCACTGGCGACCCCGGCCCAGCTCAGCCAGTTGCGCACGCGGCTACAGCCGGCCGTATCACGACTGACCCTGGGCGCCCGTGTGCTGGTTCTGGCGCCCGCGCAAGCGGCCGGCGTACAGGCTGCCGCGGCCGTAGCCGCTGTGGAAGGTTTCGTGCGTTCGCTCGCCAAAGAGATCGGACGCCGCGGTGCCACAGCCAATCTGCTGCAGGTGCCGACGAATCTGGACACTGTCACCCTCGCCCCGCTGATCGACTTCTTCGGCAGCGCACGCTCGGCCTATGTCTCGGGCCAGGTGCTGTGCCTGCAGACGGCCACAGCGACCACCCCGACCTTTCCCTTGTTGCAGGGCTGCACCGCCCTGGTCACGGGCGCGGCCGGCGGCATCGGCGCGGCCACGGCACGGCGACTGGCCGCCGACGGCGCACACGTGATCTGCGTCGACGTGCAGGCGGCCGACGTGGCGCTGCAGCGCGTCGCGAATGAGATCAATGGCCAGGCCCTGGCGCTGGACATCACGGCCCCCGATGCGCCCGCGCGCTTCGTCGCTGCGGCCCAGGCCCGCGGCGGCCTCGACGTGCTGGTGCACAACGCCGGCATCACGCGCGACCGCACCCTGGGCCGCATGTCAGCCTCTGAGTGGGACAGCGTGCTGGCCGTCAACCTGCAGTCCATCCTGGCCATCGACGCCGCACTGGATGCAACCGGTGCACTGCGCCCAGGCGCACGCGAGGTCTGCCTGGCCTCGATTAGCGGCATCGCCGGCAACGCCGGCCAGACCAACTACGCCGCCAGCAAGGCCGGCCTGATCGGCTACGTGCGCGCTCGCGCTGCTGCACTGCACGCCACGGGCGGCACGGTCAACGCCGTGGCCCCGGGCTTCATCGAAACCGCGATGACCCAGAAAATGCCTTTGATGGTGCGCGAAGCCGGTCGTCGCCTGAACGCCTTGCAGCAAGGCGGCCACCCGGCCGACGTGGCCGAGGCCATTGCCTTCCTCGCGCGGCCCGACGCCGTGGCGGTCAACGGCCAGGTGTTGCGGGTGTGCGGGCAGTCTTTCCTAGGAGCCTAAGCTCAGGCGTACTCAGTGAGCTTGGTCCCAGTTAGGCCCTACCCCCACCTCGGCCAGCAGCGGCACCTTGAGTTTGGCCACACCGGCCATGAT
>CAMLNH010000124.1 GCA_946481355.1 uncultured Curvibacter sp. | reverse complement strand
GGCATGGATGCCGATGAACTCACGTTGACGCACGAGCCGATTGCCTCTCTTCAATGGGGCGCCATGACCATGCCCTTTAAAGCGCCGTCACAAGGCCTGCCCAAGGGCCTGAAGGAAGGGATGCGGGTCAATTTTGACTTCGTTCAGGAAGGCGACGACTACGTGCTGCAAAGCGTTGTGCCGGCGGCCGAGGGAGGCAAGCCATGATTGAAAAAATCATCCGCTGGTCCATCGGCAACCGCTTTCTGGTCCTGGTCGCCACCCTGCTTCTGGTGGCCGTTGGTCTCTGGTCACTGGCACGCACGCCGCTCGATGCACTGCCCGATCTTTCCGACGTGCAGGTCATCATCCGCACCAGCTATCCGGGCCAGGCGCCGCAGATCGTCGAAAACCAGATCACCTACCCCCTGACGACGACCATGATGTCTGTGCCGGGCGCCAAGACCGTGCGCGGCTACTCCTTCTTCGGCGACTCCTTCGTCTACGTCCTGTTCGAGGACGGCACGGATCTCTACTGGGCGCGATCTCGGGTGCTGGAGTACCTGAACCAGGTGCAAGGGCGCTTGCCCGCCGGGGCAACGGCGGCGCTAGGACCCGATGCAACCGGGGTAGGCTGGGTCTACGAATACGCGCTGGTTGACCGCACAGGCCGAACGGACCTCGGACAGCTGCGCGCCCTGCAGGACTGGTTCCTGAAATTCGAGCTGAAATCCGTACCCAATGTGGTCGAGGTCGCCAGTCTGGGCGGCATGGTGCGTCAGTACCAAGTCGTGCTGGACCCGGATCGCCTGCGCAGCTTCGGCATCACGCATGGCCAGGTGCTGGAAGCCATCCGACGCTCCAACCAGGAGACGGGAGGGGCCGTCCTGGAGCTGGCTGAGACGGAATACATGGTGCGGGCCCGGGGCTACTTGTCCAGCCTCGACGATTTTCGCAACATCCCGCTGCGTACCTCCAAAAGTGGCGTGGCCGTAAGGCTGGGAGATGTCGCACGGATCCAGATCGGGCCGGAGATGCGGCGCGGCATTGCCGAACTCGACGGTGAGGGCGAAGTGGTTGGCGGTGTAGTGGTCATGCGGACCGGCAAGAACGCGCAGGAAACGATCCAGGCGGTCAAGGCCAAGCTGGAGCAACTCAAAGCCAGTTTGCCGAGTGGTGTCGAGATCGTGCCCACCTACGACCGCTCCCAATTGATCGAGCGTGCGGTAGCTAATCTGCGCAACAAGCTCATCGAGGAATTTCTGGTGGTGGCGGCGGTCTGCCTGCTTTTCCTCTTCCATTTGCGGTCCTCGCTGGTCGCCGTGATTTCCCTGCCGATCGGCATCCTGGCTGCCTTCATCGTCATGCGCTACCAGGGCGTCAACGCCAACATCATGTCCCTGGGGGGCATCGCGATCGCCATCGGTGCCATGGTGGATGCCGCCGTCGTGATGATTGAAAACGCCCATAAACACCTGGAGGCGTGGGAAGAGGCTCATCCGGGTCAGAAACTGCAAGCGCATGAGCACTGGTCAGTTGTGAGCAAGGCCGCAGTCGAAGTTGGACCCGCGCTTTTCTTCTCCTTGCTCATCATCACGCTCTCTTTTGTCCCGGTCTTCACGTTGGAGGCACAGGAGGGTCGGTTGTTCTCGCCATTGGCGTTCACCAAGACCTACGCCATGGCGGCATCGGCAGCATTGGCGGTGACCTTGATCCCGGTACTGATGGGCTACCTCATCCGCGGGCGGATTCCGCACGAACGCGCCAACCCGGTCAACCGTTTTCTGATCGCGCTCTATCGCCCAGTCTTGGCGCTGGTGTTGCGCTTCCCGAAAAGCGCCATCATGGCGTCTGTTCTGGCGCTGGCCAGTACCCTTGTTCCCCTGTCACAGCTGGGGGGCGAGTTCATGCCGCCCATGGACGAGGGCGACCTGCTCTATATGCCTTCGGCCTTGCCAGGCCTGTCAGCGGCCAAGGCGTCCGAGCTGCTGCAACAGACCGACCGGATGATCCGGACGGTGCCCGAGGTGGTCCGGGTGTTCGGCAAAGCTGGCCGCGCCGAGACAGCAACTGACCCGGCGCCGATTGAAATGTTCGAAACGACGATCCAGTTCAAGCCGCGTGCGCAATGGCGTCCCGGAGTGACGCCGGAACAACTCGTCGCCGAGTTGGATCAGGCAGTCAAGGTACCCGGGCTCTCGAACATCTGGGTTCCCCCTATCCGCAATCGCATCGACATGCTGGCGACTGGGATCAAGAGTCCGGTGGGCGTCAAGGTCAGCGGGCCTGATCTGGCAGAGATTGACCGGCTGGCGAGCCAGGTGGAGCGGGTCGTCAAGGACGTGCCGGGCGTGACCTCCGCGCTGGCCGAGCGTCTCGTCGGCGGGCGCTATATCGACGTCGCGATTGATCGTTCGGCAGCCGCCCGGTATGGGCTCAATGTGGCCGATGTGCAGATGCTGGTGTCCTCTGCCATCGGAGGCGAAAACATTGGCGAAGTCGTGGAGGGCCGGCAACGTTTCCCTATCAATATCCGCTATCCACGCGAACTGCGTGACTCAGTCGATAAGCTAAGCAACCTCTCGTTTGTGAGCGATCAGGGCGCCCAGCTCAGATTGGCTGATGTTGCCCGCATTCAGATCCAGGATGGCCCGCCGATGCTGCGTAGCGAGAATGCCCGCCTTTCGGGGTGGGTCTATGTCGACTTGCGTGGTCGAGACCTGAGCTCAGCAGTCAAAGAGATGCAAGCGCGGGTCAACCAGGAGGTGGTTTTGCCCACCGGCTATGCCATCAACTGGTCGGGGCAGTTCGAGTACCTGGAGCGCGCAGTCGAGCGGCTCAAGGTTGTGATCCCCTTCACGATTGCCATCATCTTCTTCCTGCTGTATCTGACGTTCCGGCGCGTTGACGAAGCCTTGCTGATCCTGCTGGCGGTTCCTTTTGCCCTGACGGGCGGCTTCTGGCTCATCTGGATGCTTGGCCACGCGATCTCTGTGGCCACTGCCGTGGGCTTTCTGGCTTTGGCCGGAGTCGCTGCAGAGTTTGGCGTCGTGATGCTGGTCTATTTAAAGAATGCGTGGGAGCACAGGCTTGCGGCAGGCACCAGACCGAACGAGGCATTGTTGCTGGAGGCGATCACCGAAGGCGCTCTGCTGCGCGTACGTCCCAAAGCCATGACGGTGGCAGTGATCCTTGCCGGTCTGCTGCCCATACTCTGGAGTGGAGGCACCGGGTCAGAGGTGATGCAGCGCATCGCCGCGCCGATGGTGGGAGGCATGATCACAGCGCCCTTGCTGTCCATGCTGGTGATCCCGGCGGTCTGGATGCTGATGATGCGGAGATCTCTGCGAGGAGCGTGAGCGACTATGCACCTTCCGATAAGTCTTCCCGCTGGAGAGGGAGTCACCCTCTTCAGGATTCTGATCCTTTCTGTACTGGGACTCTTGGCCGTGTATTTCGTTTACCAGATGTACATCGCCTGGAAAAGAAAAAAAGAACGCCACCTCCATCGCCGGCGTATGAAAAAATGGCGATGAAGGCGAATCGGCTGAACTTTCACTTGGGAGAGCCTGAACAAGTCCACTGGACTGTCCCCTGAATCGTTTGCCGTGGCGAGCCAGTGACTGCATCTAGCCTGGAGCTGACATCGCAGTTGGTCGCACGGGCGCCTAGCCTGTTTGCGACTTTGCCCCCGACGGTGTCAGAATCGCGCCTCCGCCAGGTCGCCCCAATACTAATTGCCTGTTTATGACTTTAATTGCCCGGAATAGCATAGCGCCGGCCCGGAGGGCGCGAGATGGCGTGGCTTGGACGCCGCTCACTTCGCGCAGCGAAGTTAGGCGGCGGCACAAGCCATGACGAACGATCTGACAGTCACAAGATGAACTCCACCGCAACCCCACAACCCGTCCTCATCGCCGGCGGCGGCATCGCTGGCATGGCCATGGCGCTCACGCTGCACCAGATCGGCGTGCCCTGTCGCGTCTTCGAGGTCGTGCCCGATCTGCAGCCCCTGGGTGTGGGCATCAATCTGCAGCCCAATGCCGTGCGCGAGCTTTATGAGCTGGGTATCGGCGCGGAGCAGCTCGACGCCATCGGCATCCAGGCGCGCGAGTGGGCGCTGGTGGGTCGCAATGGCAACGATGTCTATGCCGAGCCGCGGGGTCTGCTGGCGGGCTACAAGTGGCCGCAGTATTCGGTGCACCGTGGCCAGCTGCAGATGCTGTTGCTGCGCGAGGTGCAGCGCCGCCTGGGACCCGAGGCCGTGCAGATGGGTTGTCGTGTCACGGGCTACCGCAACGAGACGCAGGGCGTCACCGCTTTCGTCGAGACGCAGCAGGGGCAGCGCCTGGAAGTGCCGGGGCGTCTGCTGATCGCGGCCGACGGCCTGCACTCGGCCATCCGCGCGCAGATGCACCCGGACCAGCCTCCCATCCAGTGGGGCGGCGCCATCATGTGGCGCGGCACCACGCCGGGCCGGGCGATCCGCACCGGCGCCTCCTTCGTGGGCGTGGGCTCGCTGCGGCATCGCGTGGTGCTCTACCCGATCTCGCCGCCCGATCCGGTGACCGGTCTGTCCACCATCAACTGGATCGCCGAGATCACGGTAGACAACGCAGGCGGCTGGACCCAGGGCGACTGGAACCGGCGCGTGAAGCTGGAAGAGTTCATCCACCACTTCGAAGGCTGGAACTACGACTGGCTCGATGTGCCGGCCATGCTGCGTGGCGCGACGGAGATCTTCGAGTACCCGATGATCGACCGCGACCCCGTGCCCACCTGGGTGGACGGCCGCGTGGCGTTGATCGGCGACGCGGCCCATGTGATGTACCCCGTGGGCTCCAGCGGCGCGAGCCAGGGCATCGTCGACACGCGCGTGCTCGGCGCGGCCATGGTCGCGCACGGCGTCACGCCCGCCGCCCTGCAGGCCTACGACCAGAAGCTGTGCAAGGACATCTCGGCCCTGGTGCTGCGCAACCGCGGCTCGGGGCCCTTCGGCATCCTGGGGCTGGTGGACGAGCGCTGCGGTGGCGTCTTCGACGACATTGATGCGGTGATCCCCAAGGCCGAGCGTGACGAGTTCATGGCGCGCTACAAGCAGGCCGCGGGCTTCGCCATCGAGTCACTCAATGCCGCGCCCTCCATCATTGCGCCGTGCGCGAGGGTGCGGCCGGCCTGAGCTCAGGCAGGGACATCCCCTAGGTGTTAGTCCCAGCTAGGACTTCCCCCTGTGGGAACTGCGTAGCTCCGGCCCTAAGATGCGGGCTCGTTGGGTTATCCGGTTCCTACAAAAATGATGATGCTGAGCGTTGCGACACGTTTTCTCTCCACCATGCAGGAGATGCTCAATCCCCTGCGCGACCCGGCCTCCGGCGAGGCCAGCTACCAGATCGACGACATACGCCAGGCCATGCTCAGGTGCCTGGACGAGGACTGTCTGGAGCGCTTCCCCCATGTGGAGCGCCGCATCCTGATGGCCTCCAATGTGCCGGCGCTCTGGTTCCTGCGCCCTGAACTGCTCATGGCACTCTCGGTCCGTTCGGGCGAACAGGCCGCCCATGAGACCATCGACGAGATCTCGGCCATGTTCGACGGCCTGCTGCCCAAGAGCCTGAACTCCAGGCCCAGCCGCTTGCAGCGCTGAGCCGTTGATGTCCCTGCTGCGCGAGGGACAAGACCCATGCCGCTGCGGACTGGTGTGCGGAAACCACAATTACATCCATAAGCATGTTCTGAACATGAATGCGGAAGATGTTGCTTACTGCTTTCTGACATCTGAAACAAAGTGAAATAAGGCTCGGCTTTCATTCAGCTGTCAGAAGTTCCGCTATGAAAAATATAGCGATCTGATTTCAGATAAAGAAGGTCTTTGATTGCATAAGCAATCAAGCAAGTGAAGATGTATTGATGTGTGCGGTATCCCGTGTTCAAGGGGTGCCTGTCTGAACAATTAACTGCTATCGTCCCTCACAACTAAAGAAGCTGCCGATAAGCGGTGGCCATCAGGTGAGGGCGGCGAGTGACGGCAAATACGCAGGCGCTGGCAACAGACAGCGCAGATTCCCAGACGCAGAAAAACGCGGGTGTGTCCGCAAGCGCCGGAGGCGATGCTTCCGCCAGCATGCCGCCAGCGCCCCGGGGTGGAGCCCTGCAGGCGCTCTGCGCCATCGCTCGCTTGCATCAGATCGCGGCCGACCCGGCCACCTTGGCCCATCAGCTCGGCTGGTCTGCCAACGAAGCCCTGCAGATTGATGATCTGCTGCTGGCGGCCAAACACCTGGGCCTGAAAGCCAAGCGCTCCCGTACCACGGCCGACCGCCTGGCGCTCACCCCGCTGCCGGCGCTCGCCGTGATGCGCACCGACGACGACAGCCTGCGCGTCGTCATCGTCGCCCAATGCGACGGCCAGCGCGTGCTGCTGCAAGACCCCGCGGCCGGCCCCGGCGGCAGCCGTCCCACCATCGAGCCGGTGGACGTCTTCGCCAGCCAGTGGAGCGGCGAACTCATCCTCATCACCAGCCGCGCCAGCATGGCCGGCGATCTGGCCAAGTTCGACTTCTCCTGGTTCATCCCCAGCCTGGTCAAGCACCGCAAGCTGCTGGGCGAGGTGCTGCTCATCTCTTTCATGCTGCAGCTGTTTGCGCTGGTCAGCCCGCTGTTCTTTCAGGTGGTGATGGACAAGGTGCTGGTGCACCGCGGCCTCACCACGCTGGACGTGCTGGTGATTGGCCTGGTGGCCATCGTCATCTTCGAGAGTGTGCTCAACGCCTTGCGCGCCTATGTCTTCAGCCACACCACCAGCCGCATCGACGTGGAGCTGGGGGCACGGCTGTTCCGCCACCTCATGGCCCTGCCCCTGGCCTACTTCCAGGCGCGGCGCGTGGGGGATTCCGTGGCGCGCGTGCGCGAGCTGGAGAACATCCGCAGCTTCCTGACTGGTAACGCGCTCACCGTGGTGCTGGACGTGTTCTTCTCCGTGGTCTTCATCGCCGTCATGCTGTTCTACAGCGTGCCGCTCACCCTCATCGTGCTCGTGAGCCTGCCGCTCTACCTGGGTCTGAGCCTGGCCGTGGTACCTGTGCTGCGCCAGCGGCTGGACCACAAGTTCGCCCGCAGCGCCGAGAACCAGGCCATGCTGGTGGAAACCGTCACCGGCATCCAGACCGTCAAGGCCACGGCCCTGGAGCCAGCCTTTGCGCGCCGCTGGGACAAGCAGCTGGCCGCCTACGTCTCGGCCAGCTTCAAGACGCAGAACCTGGCCAGCGTGGCGCATGAAGGCGTCAACCTCATCGGCAAGCTGGTCAACGCCGCCACGCTCTGGTACGGCGCCCACCTGGTCATGGACAACCAGCTCACCGTGGGCCAGTTCGTGGCCTTCAATATGTTTGCCGGCCGGGTGAGCCAACCCATCATGCGCATGGCTCAGCTGTGGACGGACTTCCAGCAGACCGGCATCTCCGTGGCACGCCTGGGCGACATCCTCAACACCCGCACCGAGGTGCCGCCCACGAGCGCTGCCCAACTGCCGCCCGTCAAGGGCCGCATCACCCTGGACAACGTGGTCTTCCGCTACCGGCCCGAGGCCGTGCCCGTGCTCAACGGCATCAGCCTGGACATCAAGCCGGGCGAAGTGATCGGCATCGTGGGCCGTTCGGGATCCGGAAAGAGCACGCTGACCAAGCTGGTGCAGCGCCTCTATGTGCCTGAACAAGGACGCATCCTGGTGGATGGCATCGACATCAGCCTCATCGACGCGGCCCAGCTGCGCCGCCAAGTGGGCGTGGTGTTGCAAGAGAACCTGCTCTTCAACC
>CAMLNH010000123.1 GCA_946481355.1 uncultured Curvibacter sp. | reverse complement strand
GCATGGGGAAGATCGAACGGGCCGAGGACGTGCTGGCCACCACGGGCGTGCACATCGGTGGCACGGATTTCGACCACCGGCTGAGCCTGGAGCAGGTCATGCCCCTGCTGGGCTACCGCCACCTCGGGCCGGACGGACGCGAGGTGCCGAGCCGGGTGTTCTTCGACCTGGCCAGCTGGCACCTGATCCACCGCCTGTCCACGCAGAAGGCGCTGGCCGAGGCCCAGGCCCTGTGGACCAACTACAGCGACGTGGCCCTGCACCGGCGCCTGATGCGCGTGCTGGCCGAACGCCACGGCCACCACATCGCCCATGCGGTGGAGCAGGCCAAGATCAGATGCTCTCAATTCGATAGCGACACGGTGGTGGACCTGGCTTTCGTGGAGGGGGCGCTGGCCGCCCCCATGAGCACCGCCGCGTTGCGCGAGCAGCTCGACGAGCTGCTGCAACGCACCGTGGCCTGCGCCCGCGAGTGCGTGCGGCTGGCCGGCGTGGCTGACGGGCAGCTGGCGGCGATCTACCTCACGGGCGGTTCCTCGGCCCTGCGCCCCTTCCAGCGCGTGCTGCAGACAGCCTTTGCCGGCGTGCCGCTGGTGGAAGGCGATCTGTTCGGCGGCGTGGCCTCGGGCCTGGCTTACAGCGGCTGAGAACCGGCCCTCAGGCGTGGTGCGGCAGCACCGCCCCCACCTTGCCAGCGCTCATCGCCTCCGGTGTGCCATCGGCTGCGGCGTCGGCGCAGACCACCTGGTTGCGGCCGCGGCTCTTGGCCTGGTAGAGGGCGGCATCGGCGGCGGCCAGCAAGGGCTCTGCCGTGGTGCTGTGCACGGGCCGCACGACGGCCACGCCGATGCTCACGCTCACATGCGGCCCGGTACTGTTGTTGGCATGGGGGACTTCGCGGCGCAGCACTTCGGCGCGCACGGCCTTGGCCACGTGCAGCGCGCCCAGAGCATCGGTGTCGGGCAGGATGAGGGCGAACTCTTCGCCGCCGTAGCGCGCGGCCAGATCCGAGGGGCGGCGGCAGCAGGCGCGCAGCGCGGCAGCCACCTGACGCAGGCAGTCGTCGCCGGCCTGGTGACCGTAGAGGTCGTTGTAGGCCTTGAAGTGGTCCACGTCCACCAGCAGCAGGGCCAGGCTACGGCCCTGGCGCGCGTTCACGGCCATCTGCTCCTGCAGGTATTTGTCAAACGCGCGGCGGTTGGCGAGCTGGGTCATGCCGTCCTGCATGGAAATGAGCCACAGCTGCTCGTTGGCGATGCGCAACTCGGCCGAGAGGCGCACCATGCGCGCGTAGCTGCGCGTGTGCTCGCTGAGCAGCACGAGCAAGAGGCCGCAGGCGGCGAGGAAGCCGTAGGCGCGGCCGGCGTACCAGCCCAGGTCGTAACGCCCGGTGTTGAAGACGGCGGCCAGCGCCACATCAAAGACCCAGACGCACATCACGACGAGCAGCCATACATCGAGCGCGGTGTGCGGCTTGCGCTGCCAGAGCAGGCCAAGCGCCACGACGCTGAGCGCCCAGGTGGCGAAGAGCCAGCGGTGCCCGGCTGGCGTGACGATGTTGCCCTGCAGCACCACGGGCAGGGCCGCGTGCCCCAGCACGGCCAGGGCCAGGCTGGCCGCCACCAGCAGGCCGACGACGGCGATGGACGAGACGATGGCCACCCGCGCACGCGGCAGCAGATGGGCGGGCTTGAGTTCGACCGATTCGCGCTTGAGCAGTGCATAGGCCATGACGACCAGCGGGAAGCCCGCATGCCAGAGCATGTACATGGCCGGCGTGCTCTGAGGACCGCCGCTGAGCACGCCGCCGGGTGCGAGCAGGCCGGGGAAAGTCAGGGTGTAGCCCACGGTGGCCAGGGCGGTGTAGAGGTAGCCCGCAGCCAGCACCAGCAGGGCGCGCGAACGCAGGGCGTAGTACTGGCCGTAGAGCATGACGGCGGTGACCAGGTCGCTGAGGATCAGCGCGGTGACCCAGATGGGCGCGAAGGCGGGCTGGTGTGTGAGCTGCACGCTGGCGTAGGGCAGCGCCAGCAGGAAGAGCGCCGCGGAGAGCAGCGCTGCGGCCCAGGCCAGCTTGATCTCAGCGGGCCGGGCGGGCTTGAGCAGCAGATGGGCGAGGCGCGCCTCGTCCCTGGGAGGGGTGTCCATGGACACGTCCTTTTCGACAGGAGTGGGGATATAGCAGCCGTAACGGCACCCTGACCCTTGTCTCGAAAAAAGACCGTGCCCAACGTAACACCGAGGTGTTGCGCAACGTTGTTTGGTGAAGAGTTGGCCAGCGCATAGCCTTGCTTTAGTGTTTCACCTTGGAACACTGTGCGCCTGCCCGATCGGGCTGAATCTAGGGGTTTACCCTGAGATTTTCAGGCTGGATTCATCGCGTGTGAAATTGGGCCGCCTGCCCGAGCTCGTGGGCCGGCCGCGCCTCGCGCGTCATGCTCAGGCCGTCGGTGCCCAGGCGGTAGCGCGCCTTGCGGTGGCCCTGGTCTTCCCAGACGGCGGCCTCCACCACACCATCGCCCGCGAGCGAGGGCAGCTGGCAACCCGAATCGCCCACGATGGGCAGCAGGCGCACCAGCCGGCGTGGTGTGTAGGCCAGCAGGTGGTGCACGCAACCGTCCACCTGCTGCACGGTGAGCGCCAGCTGGCGCTGCGAGCGCTGCCGGTCGATGATGATGGCGCGCATCTCGATGCGACCCTGCGGCAGGATGAGATGGTCGGTGCTGAAGACGGCCGAGCCGATGCGCACGCTGATCTGGCTGCGCCCGCTGGCATCGGGTTCGCTGGTGGAGAGGGAGATGGCTTCGACCTTGCTGTCACCGTCCAGATCCACGTAGAGACGCTGCACTTCCCTGGCAACGGCGGATGGGCCCAGCAGCAACGCACACAGCAAGGCCGCGGCTGCGGTCATGGGCCTGCGGCCCCATGTTCTGGTGTTCATATGAGACGCCCCCTGTTGTTGTTCTGGCGGCCAGTGTAGGACGCACCTGCGGGCGCTGACTATCCCCCAAAAGGGGCAGAGAGCAACAGAGGAGAACGCAGCATGCGCTGCGACCGGGCTCAGTCGGTGGGGATCTTGGGGTCGCTCAGGCTGCCCCAGCGGCTGCTTTCCAGGGTGTAGGCCGGGTCCAGGCAGCGGTTGGTGAAACCGACGGGGCCGTAGTCGGCCATGTAGACCACCCAGGTGCTCCAGCCATTGCGCTCGTCGCGGCCGAAGTATTCGAAGGTGAGCTCTTCGGGCGAGACCAGCTTGCCGAACTGCGCCGAGACGGCGCGCGCCACGTCTACCAGGGTTTCAACGGCGATGATGCGTCGCATGGATTCATCAAAGCCCACTTGTCCGGGCCTGTACTTGGGCATGGCGTCTCTGTCTCTGCGGTCTCTCACTCATCCCGACACGCCGCACCGCGGCACGTGGGTTCCAACGCGGTCAAGAATAGCACCGGGCCGCTGATCAATTCGTGCCAATGCGCCCGATTCCCCGCATGGCGGAATGGACAACGGCCTTAATCGTCACAAGGCGTAACGACCAGGCGCCGCCGCCCTGCTCATGCCTCGCCTTGCGCAGCGCGCAACCATGCCGTGGGCACGGCACCTTCGATCTGGCTGAAGGCGCGACCGAAACTGGCCGAGCTGCCATAGCCGACCTCCAGCGCAACCTGCTTGACGGCATGCCCTTCGCGCAGCATGCGCTTGGCCAGGCCGATGCGCCAGCGCTTGAGGTATTCGGCGGCGGGTACACCCATGACCGCGCTGAAATGCTCGGCGAAGCGCGAACGGGACATGCCGGCGCGCGCGGCCATGTCCTCCAGCGTCCACTCGATCTGGGGGGCGGCGTGCACAGCGGTCAGCGCACGCGCAAGGCGCGGATCAGAAAGGCCCGCCATGACGCCACGGTCCATCAGCCGGCGCTCGATCGCCAGGCGCAGCAGCTTGACGACGAGGACCTCAACCAGCCGGTCCAGCACAGCAGCATGACCGCAACGCCGGCCGGCGGCCTCGTCCAGCAGCACGCTGAACAGCGCTGCCATGTCGGGGATGTCGCTCAGAGGCAGACGCAAAGGCAAGGCCATGCCCTGCAGCAGCGGGTTCTCGTCACCGGCACCGAAGTCGATGGCGGCACTGAGCAGATCGGCCCGGCTCCCGTCGGGCGCACGCAGTTCGTGCCGCGCAGGCCGGGCCAGGAAAACAAGGGCGGGCTCACCCAGCGTGCACTGCCGCCGGCCCGGGCCGAGCAGCTGCAAGTTGCCGCTGCGCAGCAGATGCAGGTGGGCACTGCCTTCGGACGCTTCCACGCGCAAAACACGGGTGAGAGAACCGTTGTGCAACACGCGGGCACGCAGGTCGAAGCGCTGGAGAAAATCGGTGAGGCGATCCATGACTCGGTGGGTGAATTGGGACGGATGGTAAACCGAATCGTTTTTTCAGTCACCCAACGTACCGGAACGATGCCTAAGATGCCTGCATCTCAACGCGCCTGCCTCAAGGAGCCTCCATGCTGATGCCTCGACAACCCGTTCCCACACTGGCTGTGCCTACCCTGGCCCATGGCCTCTACGATCTGGCCCAGGAGCGGCCGCAACTCTTCAGCCTGGTGGTGGCCTATCGTGGTCTGCACTGCCCCATCTGTGCCAAGTACCTGATCGAACTTGGCCGCCTGCTGCCGGAATTCGACAAGCGCGGTGTGTCCGTCATCGCCGTGTCCGGCGACGGACAGGAGCGGGCGCAGGCCATGGCCGACAAGGTGGGCGCGGTCGGGCTGCGTTTCGGCCACGACCTGACGCTGGCCCAGGCCCGACAGTGGGGGCTGTACATCAGCAGCTCGCGCGGCAAGACCTCGATCGGCATCGAGGAGCCGGCACTGTTCAGCGAACCGGGGGTGTTCCTGGTGCGACCGGATGGCACGCTGTATTACGGCGCGGTGCAGACCATGCCTTTTGCCCGCCCGCACTTTGACGAACTGCTGGCGGCCATCGATTTCGCAGTGAGCAAGGACTATCCGGCGCGCGGCGAATACACAGGCCCGGTCTGAGCGGCAGACGCGGCTTTGTGTCAGCATGACCCCCATGAAGATCCTCATTCTCGGTGCCGGCGGTATCGGCGGCTATTTCGGCGCACGCCTGATCCAGGCCGGCGCGGACGTGACCTTTCTCGTGCGCGAAGCGCGCCAGCAGCTGATCGATCGCACGGGCCTGCAGATCGAGACGCCTGGCGGCAACTTCAGCGTGCAGCCACGCACGGTGACGGCCGCCACGGTGCAGACAGAGTACGACCTGATCGTGCTCGCGCCCAAGGCCTATGACCTGGACGATGCGCTGGCCTCGCTGGCACGGGCAGATGCGCGCGGCGCCATCCTGCCTTTCCTCAACGGCCTGGACCATCTGCGCGTGCTCGATGCGCGCTACGGCCGCGCACGCGTGCTCGGCGGCGTGGCGCACATCGCCGCCACGATCACGCCCACGGGCGCGGTCAGGCAGCTCAGCGCCCTGCATCGCCTGACGGCGGGCGCACGCGACGTGGCGCACGAGGCGCTGGCGCGCGATTTCATCGCGCTCTGCGGGCGCGCCGAATTCGACAGCGCCTACAGCGAGGACATCGAGCAGGTGCTGTGGAACAAGTGGGTGTTCCTGGCCACGCTGGCGGGCATGACCACGGTGTGCCAGGGCACGGTGGGCGAGATCCTGACCACGCCCGAGGGCGAGGCGCTGACGCGCCAGATGTTTGCCGAGTGCTGTGCCGTGGCCGCGGCCCAGGGCCAGACCATCAGCGCGGAAGAACAGGGCAAGGCCCTGGCCATGCTGACGCAAAAGGGGTCGGCCTTCACGGCCTCGATGCTGCGCGACCTGCAGGGCGGGCAGCGCACGGAGCACGAGCACATCCTCGGCGACATGGTGCGCCGCGGAGGGGCCGCGGGCGTGAATGTGGACCTGCTGCGCCTGGCCTGGACGCATATGGCGGTGCGCGCCGCGCAGCGCTGAGGTTCAGAGCGCGCCGTACTGCGTGCCGCCCGCCACGGGCGGGCTTTCGAGCGGCGCGAGGTCGGACTGGTATTCGAGCTCGCCCAGATGGATCGGCGGCGGTTTGGTGCCACGTGCGATGGCATGCTCGAAAGCGCGCATCTCGTCCTCGCTCACGGGCTCGTGACGGGAACTGGGCCGCAGCCCGGTGGGCCGGGCCGGTGCTGCGGGCGCGGGAGCCGGTGCGGGCGTGGGCCGCGGTCTGGGCGCGACATCGCTGGCGCGGTAGCCGCGGCCAAAGGTGCTCACCTCGGGGTGGAAGCGCCAGTAGATCGAGTCGATGCGCACGCCGTACTGGGCAAAGGCGCGCTCGGACAGAAACTTCTCCACCTCGTTGAAGCGCATCACCTTGCCGGCGCGCCGGGCGACGAAGCCGCTGGCCACGTCGATCACCACCATGAAGCGGTGCTGGCGCTCGTCCAGGCCCACGGCCTTGAACTTGTACATGCCGGAGATGATTTCAAGCAGCAGCAGGTTGTCGCGCACGGACTGGTAGACCATCTCGCGACGCAACTGCTTGCGCTCGTCGAGCGACATGCGCCGCGGTCCGCCGAGGTCGGTCTGCGGATCGGTGCCGAAGGGTGTGGCGGGCTGCGGTGGGGGTTTCTGCTTGAAGAGGCCGAACATGTCAGGGCGGGGGGAATGCCGGAACCAGGCCATGGGCCTGGGAAGGTGCCGGTGTTTCTGCTCCCTGTACTCGGTCACTCAGGCGTAAAGATACACGGCTTTCAGTACACCCTGCCGGAAAGAGTGTTTCAAGTCATTTCGGGGCTACTGCACCACAGCCACCGACTTGACCTGCACCCAGGCGGCGGCACCGGGCTGCAGTCCCAGATCCGCGTAGGCGCGGCGCGTGATGCGCGCGAGCAGCAGCGAGGCGCCGCAGCGCACGCGCACCAGCACCTGCGAGGGATGGGCGTCGGGCGCGACCGATTCGATCTCGCAGGGAAAGTGGTTCTGGATGCTGGTCTGCCGCGGCTCGACGGTGGTGAGCGAGACGTCGCGTGCGAGCACGCGCAGGCGCACGGCATGGCCCAGGGGCACGCCGCTGTCGCGCAGCCAGAGGCTGCCGCCGGCGAAGCTCACGCGCACCAGCTGCCAGCGGGCGTCGCGCTCGGCCACCTTGCCGGCCAGCAGCGCTCCCATGTCCTCGCCCACGACCACGGGGCTGTCGATGGCGGCCAGCACCTCCTGCACGGCACCCTGCGCCTTCACGCGGCCGCGCTCGAGCACCACCAGGTGGTCGGCCAGGCGCGAGAGCTCGTCGGCCGAATGGGTGACATAGAGCATGGGGATGCGCAGCTCGTCGCGCATACGCTCCAGCCAGGGCAGGATGTCCTGGCGGCGCGCGGCGTCGAGCGCGGCCATGGGCTCGTCGAGCAGCAGCAGGCGCGGGCTGGTGGCCAGTGCTCGCGCCATCGCCACGCGCTGGCGCTCACCACCCGAGAGCTGCTGGGTGCGGCGCCCGAGCAGGTCGCCGATGCCCAGCAACTGCACGGCCGTGTGCAGCGTGAGCTCGGCGCCGGGTGCGCGGGCGCGGCGCAGGCCGTAGTGCAGGTTGCCGCGCACGTCGAGGTGGTCGAAGAGGCTGGCCTCCTGGAACACATAGCCCAGTGCGCGCCGGTGCGTGGGCAGGAAGACTTGCGCCGCATCGTCCTGCCAGACCTCGCCGCCCACCACCACGCGCGCCGCGCGCGCCCGCTCCAGCCCGGCCACGCAGCGCAGCACGCTGGTCTTGCCCGAGCCCGAGGCGCCGAAGGCCACGGTGATGCCGCGGGCGGGCAGCTGCAGGTCCACCTGCAGGTCGAAGTCGGCCCGCGGCAGCGTGAGGCGCACGTGGAACTC
>CAMLNH010000122.1 GCA_946481355.1 uncultured Curvibacter sp. | reverse complement strand
GGACAGGGTGGACATGGTCAGACTCCTATGCAGTTGAAGGTGGCGCCAGTGTCGGCCGCGGCCTGCATGGCGTCGATTACCTCCGAGGTCATGGAAGCTGTGCGCACAATGGGGCATGCTGCGTACCCTGTCCTGACGGAAACCTCATGAACACACTGCAAGCCCATCCCGCCACCGCCACCGGCATCGGTGAACTGGAACTGATCCGCGAGGCACGCCAGCAGCGCCGCCTAAGCCAGATGGACCTGGCGCTGGATGTGGGCATCTCGCCGCGCCATCTGAGCTTTGTGGAGACCGGCCGCTCCAGGCCCGGCGCCGAAGTGCTGCTGGCCATCGCCCAGCGCCTGGCGCTGCCGCTGCGCACGCGCAACACCTGGCTGCTCACGGCAGGCTATGCCCCGCGCTACAGCGAGCAGCCCCTGGCTTCGAGCCAGATGGCCCAGATCCACGCTGCACTGGACAAGCTGCTGCACGCGCACGACCCCTACCCCGGCATCGTGCTCGACGGCCACTGGAACGTGGTGCGGGCCAACGCAGCGGCCCAGCGCCTCATCGCCCTCTTGCCCGCGGCCCTGCGCGAGCCCCAGCTCAATATGTTCCGTGCCAGCCTGCACCCGGAAGGCTTTGCGGCGCTGACGCAGAATTTCCCCGAATGGGGCAACTACCTGCTGCAGGCCCTGACCAAGCAGGTCCAGGACACACGTGACGCCACCATGGCTGCCCTGCTGCAGGAGGTGCAGCAGTACCCCAATGTGGCCGCGCTGCAGGCCACAGCACCGGTGCCCGATACCGCCCCCAGCCTGCTCATCCCCTGCGTGCTGGTGCTCGGCGGACAACGCTTTTCGCTCTTCACCACCCTGACCTCCTTCGGCACGCCGCGCGACATCACGCTGGCCGAGCTCAGCATCGAGCTCTTCTACCCCTCGGACCCGGAAACGGGTACGCTGTTGCATCGGCTCGCCGCCGCCTGACTGCAACATGAAACAGGGATACCCCATGCTCAAGCTCACCATCGGCAACAAGAACTACTCGTCCTGGTCCATGCGGCCCTGGGTGCTGCTGCGCCAGGCCGGCATCCCGTTTGAGGAAGTGCTGGTGCGCTTCGATTCCTTCGAAGCCGACTCGCAGTTCAAGCAGGCCATCACTGGCCTCAACCCCGCAGGCAAGGTGCCGGTACTGAGCGACGGCGACCTGGTGATCTGGGACACGCTGGCCATCGCCGAGTACGTGGCCGAGCAATATCCGGAGAAGCAGCTCTGGCCTGCCGACAAGGCGGCGCGGGCCCGCGCGCGCAGCGTGTGTGCCGAGATGCACGCGGGCTTCGGCGCCCTGCGCCAGCACTGCACGCAGAACATCGAGGCCTCGCTGCCGGAGGTGGGCGCCCTGGTCTGGCGCGACCAGCCGGCCGTGCGCGCCGACGTGACCCGTCTGGTCGCCATGTGGAGTGAGCTGCTGGCCCGGCATGGCGGCCCCCTGCTGTTCGGCCAATTCACGATAGTCGACGCCTACTTTGCCCCCGTCTGCATGCGCTTCAAGACCTACCACCTGCCCGTGCCGCCGGTGATCGCGGCCTATGTGGAGCGCGTGGCCGCGCTGCCCGGCGTGGCCGCCTGGATCCGCGATGCACTGGCCGAGCAGGATTTCTGCGCCTTCGAAGAGCCCTATCGCCTCAAGCGCTAGCCGAGCGAAGCTCAGGACTCCTCACCCACGCGTATTGAATACACCCGGCCGTTGACAAACTGGATCGAGAACTTGAACGGCGCATAGTCCCACATCACGCCCTGAATCTGCGGCATCGGCTGCAGTGCAAACCGAGGGCCCAGCAGCTTGCGCACCTTGTCCTCGGGGTCGGTCAGTTCGATGGCAGAGAACGAGGCCCCAGGAACCTTGATAGCGCCTGTCAGTTGTATGGCGACCACTCTGCTGCGCGCCTCGGACTTATCCAGGACCCAGTATGCGACCCGCGCGCCATCGGGTCCGTGCAGAAAGTACACATGCGTCGTGACACCCTTCTGTCCAGGGATGACCCGTGAAGGGGGCCCCATTCGGGCTGCTGTCTTGGCCCAGTCGTCGCCAACCGCGATCGTCCCGATCCTGTTGCACGCGTTGGAATTGAACTCGGACTGATCAGACTTGCATACCAGGGAGTTGCCGATGAAGCGGTAGGCATTCATCGGAGTCTCCATGAGTTGGCGCTGGGACTCGCTCAAGCCGGACTGCTGTGCCTGTGCGCCGATACACACCAGCGCGGCAAAGACGACACTCTTGTGCTTCATGATGTGGATTGTTCTCCCGTGAATGGTCCTGGCCATTGAACCGCAGGGACGACGCTATCACAAGGGACGACGCCACGCCCTTGGGTAAACTGCCACCCATGCAGATCTACATGGTGGGCGGCGCGGTGCGCGACGCCCTGCTCGGCCTGCCGGTCCAGGACCACGACTGGGTCGTGGTGGGCGCCACGCCGGAAGAGATGGTGGCGCAGGGCTATGTGCCCGTGGGCAAGGACTTCCCTGTCTTCCTGCACCCGCAGAGCAAGGAAGAGCATGCGCTCGCACGCACCGAGCGCAAGACAGCGCGCGGCTACAAAGGCTTCGCCATCCACACCTCGCCCGACGTGACGCTGGAGGAAGACCTGGCGCGGCGCGACCTCACCATCAACGCCATCGCCGTGCCGCGCGAGCATTGCGGACCCGACGGCGCCTTCGACGCCGCGCACCTCGTCGACCCCTGGCAGGGCCGGCGCGACATCGAACAACGGGTCTTCCGTCATGTGACGCCCGCTTTCCGCGAGGACCCGGTGCGCATCCTGCGCGTGGCCCGGCTCTCGGCGCGCTTCACCGATTTCACGGTCGCGCCCGAGACCATGACCCTGATGCGCCACATGGTCGAGGACGGCGAGGTGGACCATCTGGTGGCCGAACGCGTCTGGCAGGAGCTGAGCCGCGGCCTCATGGAGGAAAAGCCTTCGCGCATGTTCGACGTGCTGCGCGCCTGCGGCGCCCTGCAGCGCCTGCTGCCCGAGGTGGACCGCCTCTGGGGCGTGCCGCAACCCGAGGCCCACCACCCCGAGATCGACACCGGCGTGCACCTGATGATGGTGCTGGACATGGCGGCCCAGCTGAAAGCACCGCTGACCGTGCGCTACGCCTGCCTGGGCCACGATCTGGGCAAGGGCACGACGCCGGCCGAGGTCCTGCCGCGCCACATCGGCCACGAGGAGCGCAGCGTGCGCCTGCTCAAGAGCTTCTCCGAGCGCCTGCGCGCCCCCGTCGATTGCCGCGAGCTGGCCGAGGTGGTGGCGCGCGAACACGGCAACATCCACCGCAGCGGCACCCTGGGCCCGGCGGCCCTGCTGCGCCTGCTGGAGCGGTGCGACGCCATCCGCAAGCCGCAGCGCTTTGCCGAGGTGCTGCTGGCCTGCGAATGCGACGCACGCGGCCGCCTGGGCCTGGAGCAGCAGCCCTACCCCCAGGCCACGCGGCTGCAGGGCGTGCTGGACGCCGTGCTGGCCCAGCCCACCCACGAGATCGCCGAACGCGCCCTGGCCCAGGGCCACAGCGGCAAAAAGGTCGGGGAACTGATCCACGCCGCCCGTGTGCAGGCCGTGGCCCGGCACCTGGGCACGGACGCCGAATAGCCGAGCAAGCCGCTCGGCTGCTGGCCTGCGCCGGCAAAAGTGGCAGCGCAGGCGCATCATGGCTGCATGTCAGCGCCACCCCGCAATGTCTTCAACCCGCCCCTGGCCGAGGGCGTGCGGCGTTTCGGCTTTCGCAAGTGGTACGAACGCGAGCTGCTTTCCAGCCACGCCCACCTGCTGCTGACGCTGCTGAGCAGCGTGGCGCTGATCGGGCTGCTGGAGGCCTTTCAGGACGCCAGCCCCGCCGACAAGCTGCTCAATGTGCTGCTCTTCATCGCCAGCGCGGCCATCGGCCTGTGGTCGCTGCGGCGCTACCTCTACCTGCTCACGCACGCCGAGGAAGTGGCCAACCAGGCCAACTGCCCCGCCTGCGGCACCTATGCGCGCTTCGAGATCATGGGCGAGGACCGGCGCAGCGGCCAGCTCGCCGTGTGCTGCCGCACCTGTCGGCAGGAGTGGACCATCGAGTCCTGAGCCTTGCTGGCGCTCAGCGCAGCTGCTGACGCACCCAGGCCGCGATCTGCGCCGGGTTCGTCATGGCCCCGGGCTGGCGCGCCACCTCACGCCCGCCCACGAAGAGCGCCAGCGTCGGAATGCTGCGGATGTTGAAGCGCGCTGCAAGCTGCTGCTCGTCCTCGGTGTTGACCTTGGCCAGGCGCATCTGCGGCTCCAGCTGGGCTGCCGCCTGCTCGAAGGCCGGCGCCATCATGCGGCAGGGTCCGCACCAGGGCGCCCAGAAATCCACCAGCACGGGCAGCTCGCTGCGGGTGATGTGGCGCTCGAAGGCGGCGGCATCGAGCGCCACCGGATGACCGGCGAACAGCGGCTGGTGGCAACTGCCGCAATCAGGCGCCTTGCCCAGATCCTCGGTACGAACCCGGTTGGTGGTGTGGCAGTGCGGACAGACGACGTGGCGCGTTTCACTCATGGCGCATCCTTTCCCCTTCCAGATAGGGGTAGGGGGTCTCCAATTCAAGCCCCACGCCCGCGCCCACCGGCACCTAGATGAAGCGCGCAATGCCCGCGGCCGCCAGGCTCAGCAGGATGGTGGTGGTGAAGGGCAGATTGAACTCGCGGCCGAAAAGCCTGAAGTTCAGGTCGCCCGGCAGGCGGCCGAAACCGATGCGCTTGAACCAGGGCGTCACCGCATTGATCAGCAGCAGGATGATGAAGATGGCAAGCAGCCAGCGGAACATGAGGCGCCTTGGAGAACGTCAGAGGGTATGCGTGCGGTCACCCGCGGCCAGGCCCAGCGCCGCCCAGGGCTCGCCCGCGGCCAGGCCGATGACCTTGAAGAGCTCGCCCATCTCGTGCTCCATCAGCAGCTTGTGGGCCTGGGCGCGCGCGGGCAGCTCCGCGCTTTCCATCAGGCCGGCCAGGCCGCAGTTGAGCAGGAAGCGGCCTTGCGAGGTGTAGCCCAGCACGTTCATACCGGCTTCCTGTGCGGCCAGGGCGATGCCGGTGAAATTGACGTGGGCCGTGATGTCCTTGAGGCCCACGTCCGTGAGCGGATCGGGGTCGGACTGGTGGGCGCGATGGCACATGACCGTGCCCATGTGGCGCTGCGGGTGGTAGTACTCGGCCTCGGGGAAGCCGTAGTCGATGAAGAAGGCCGCGCCACGGCGCAGGCGCTCGGCCAGCGTCCGCACAAAGGCCTCAGCCTGGAAATGGATCTCGCACAGGTAATCGTGCTGGCCTTCCACGTCCACGGGGGGGCGCAGCTTCGTGGGTCGGTCGGCCCAGACGAAACGCTCGCCACCCTCGGGCGCCAGGGCCACACCACGCTCGTGCCAGACGCCGCCCACCCGGGCCAGCAGCTGCACGGGCATGGCGTCGAGCACCTCGTTGCCCACCACCACGCCCTGCATGCGCGTAGGCAGCTCGGCCACCCACTGCACGCGCTCTCCATATTTCTGCAGCGTCTGCTGCTGGCGCGCGCGCAGCGCACCGGAGACGTCGACGATGGTGTAGCGGCGCACACGTGGGCCCAGCATTTCCAGCAGCTGGAGGGCCAGCGCGCCCGAGCCGGCACCGAACTCCCAGATCTCGTCGGTCTGCGTACGCTCCAGCGCCTCGCCCACCTGGGCTGCGAGCGCGCGGCCGAACAGCGGCGAGAGCTCGGGCGCGGTCACGAAGTCACTGCCCGAGCCGGGCATGAGCCCGAGCTTGCGCAGGTCGTTGGCGTAATAGCCCAGGCCCGGCGTGTACAGCGCACGGTGCATGAAATCGTCAAACGGCAGCCAGCCCCCGGCCGCCTGGATGGCCTGGGCCATGCGGGTGGAAAGGGGGGTCGTTAAACTCTGGGCTGTACTGCTCACCCCCTGAATTATGTCCCTCCCCGCCCGCACGGTCCTGGTCACCGGCTCGGCCAAGCGCCTGGGCCGCGAGATCGCGCTCGCCCTCGCGCAGGCTGGCTGGCAGATCGCCGTGCACTACCGCGGCTCGCAGGACGAAGCCATGCAGACCGTGGCCGACTGCGAGCAGCTGGGCGTGAGCGCCGCGCCCTTCGATGCCGACCTGGCCGATGAGGCGGCCGTGCGCGCGCTGCTGCCGCGCGTGATCGCGCATTTCGGTCAGGTGGACGCCGTGGTCAACAGCGCCGCGCTCTTCGAACACGACAGCGCGGCCAGCTTCGGCTACGCCGCGCTGGAAAAACACCTGCGCGCCAACACGGGTGCGCCCATCGTGCTGGCCCAGGCCTTGCACGCCCATGTGCAGGAGCGCGCGGGCGACGGCGTGGTGGTCAACCTGCTGGACCAGAAACTCTGGAACCAGAACCCCGATTTCCTGAGCTACACCCTCTCCAAGGCCGCGCTCGAAGCCGCCAACACCATGCTGGCCCTGGCCCTGGCGCCCGATGTACGCGTGGTGGGCGTGGCCCCCGGCCTCACGCTGACCAGCGAATACCTGAGCCAGGAACGGTTCGAAGCCTTGCACAAGCTCTCGCCCCTGGGCCGCTCGTCCACGGCCGAGGACGTGGCCGGCGCCGTGAAGTTCGCGCTGGAGAACCGTGCCATCACCGGCACCACCCTGCTGGTCGACGGCGGCCAGCACCTGCAGCGCTTCACGCGCGATTTTTCGATGATGTGAGACCGGGGCCACCCGCAGACACGCGCATGACCAAATCCATCGGCACCCAGATCCTCACGCTCACCGGCCTGCGCTTCGACGCCAACCTGGGCATCCTGGACCACGAGAAGCGTGCGCCCCAGCCTATCCAGGTCGACGCCGAGCTCAACCTCGGGCCCCAGCCCCTGCAGCCGCACGACGACGACATCAACCACGTGCTGGACTACCGCAAGGTGCGCCAGATCATCATCGACGAGTGCCGCTCCGAGCATCTGAACCTGCTGGAAAGCATGATCGGCAAGCTGGCCAACCGCCTGCTGCAGCTGCCGGGCGTCATCGGCGTGCGCGTCAAGATCGTTAAGCTGGAAATCTTCGACGACTGCGAAGTCGCCATCCGGGCCGAAACCGGCCAGTGGTGAGGGAACTTGCCACGTGCAAGCGGGCTCAGACCCGACTGAATGATTGAATGAATCGAGGACACCATGAGTGCCGTCTGGATAGAAAACGAAGCCGCCGTCAGCCATGACCAGGCCCTGAAGATCGAGCGCGAGACACACAAGCTCGAAAAGCGCCTGTGCCGCAACGTCGGCCAGGCCATCATCGACTACAACATGATCGAAGAGGGCGACCGCGTCATGGTCTGCATGTCCGGCGGCAAGGACAGCTACGGCATGCTGGACATCCTCATGAAGATGAAAAGCCGCGCGCCGATCGACTTCACGCTGGTGGCCGTCAACCTGGACCAGAAGCAGCCGGGCTTCCCCGATCACATCCTGCCCGAGTACCTGGGCAAGCTGGGCATCGAGTTCCACATCGAGACGCAGGACACCTATTCCATCGTCAAGAAGAATATCCCCGAGGGCAAGACCATGTGCAGCCTGTGCAGCCGGCTGCGCCGCGGCATCCTGTACAACGTGGCACGCCGCCTCAAGTGCAACAAGCTCGCGCTGGGCCACCACCGCGACGACATGCTGCAGACCTTCTTCCTCAACATGTTCTTCGGCGGCAAGCTCAAGGGCATGCCGCCCAAGCTCACCAGCGACAACGGTGAATTCATCGTGATCCGCCCCATGGCCTATGTGGTCGAGAAGGACCTGATCCGCTGGGCCGAGCACCGCCAGTTCCCCATCATTCCCTGCACGCTGTGCGGCAGCCAGGAGAACCTGCAGCGCAAGCAG
>CAMLNH010000121.1 GCA_946481355.1 uncultured Curvibacter sp. | reverse complement strand
GGTGCTCGCACTCTGCGCCAGCTGGTTGGCCTGGCGCGCGTTGTCGGCGTTCTGCCGCACGGTGGAGCCCAGCTGCTCCATGCTGGCCGCTGTCTGTTCCAGCGCACTGGCCTGGCTTTCGGTACGGGATGACAGATCGGTGTTGCCCTGGGCGATCTCGGCGCTGGCCGTGGCCACGCTCTCGCTGCCCTGGCGCACGGTCTGCACCACCTCGGTCAGACCGCTGCCGATGCGGTTCATGGCATCCATCAGCTGGCCCAGTTCGTCGCCACGGTCGGTGTGCATGCGCACACTGAGGTCACCCTGGGCCAGGGCCTGAGCGGCGCCCGTGGCCTGCACCAGCGGGCGGATGACCAGGCGCCCGATGACCACGTACAGCGCCCCGGCCACCAGCAACACCAGCACGCCCCCGAGGGCGCCGAAGAGGTTGCGCAGGCCGCGCACCTCGGCACTGAATTCGTCCACGTAGGCCCCGCCCACGATCACCCATTCCCAGCCCTTGAAGTGGGTGTAGGCCGCCAGCTTCTCGCGCACCTGTCCCCCGTCCTTGTAGGGATAGCTGGTCACCCCGTTCTTGCTCTCCAGGATGTCCTTGATGTATTCGCGGCCCGAGGCGTCCTTGTACGCCAGCACGTTCTTGCCTTCTTCGGCCGGGTGCACGACGTAGGTGCCCAGACCGGCACCGGGACGCGCGTCGAGGACGAAGAAGTAGCCCGTCTTGCCGATCTTGAGGCCGCGGATGGTGTCCTTGAGCTGCTTGAGGTAGTCGCTGTAATCCAGGCCGATGAAGGACAGGCCGATGACCTGCCCTTGCGCGTTGCGGATCGGGTCGTACTGGGTGATATAGGGCTTGCCGAACAGCACGGCCGGCCCGGCATAGGTCTTGCCCTCCAGCGTGGCCTTGTAGCCCGGATGCGCACGGTCCAGCAGGGTGCCGATGGCGCGCGCGCCCTTGTCGGTCTTGAGCGAGGTGGTGACGCGGATGAAGTCGTCGCCGGTCTTGGCGAAGATCGTGGCGACCGCGCCGGTGGCCTGGGTGAACTGGTCCACCAGGGCGAAGTCCATGTTCAGCACCTGGTCGTTGAGCTTGAGCGTGGGCGCCGGCTTGCCGTTGACGTCGGTAATGGCCGGGTCGAGCTCGAAGCGCCCTTCCAGCCGGGTCTGCAGCGCCTTGGCCAGCGCTGCGGCGCGCACGCGCAGGTCCCGGTCCGAGGCGTCGATCATGCTCACGATCAGCTGGGTGTTGCTCGCCACCTCTTCGCTGGCGCGTTCTTCCACCGAGTTCATGAGCGCCAGGCTGATGGCCAGCACGAAGGCCAGGAAGACCGCGCCCACCACGGCCAGCACGCTCAGGGCCAGCTTGATGGCCAGACTCAGATCGCGCCAGCGGGCGCCTTGCAGAAGACTCATGGGTGTTTCCCTTTCGTCGGCGTGCCTGTGCCGTATGAGGCATTCTGCATAGGTTCGCCGGGTCTGCCTAGCCTGAACACCGGGACAAACCCGGGCCAGTTCACCGCGCCGGGCAACGTGGTTGACGCCGGCCAAGGCAGGCGCTACCGTGGCTGCGACCGCCAACGGGCCGCCCATGTCATCCGAACTGCTGCGCATCCCCGCCGACGACGTGTACATCGAGGCACTGCTCGAGCTGCCCGGCGATGCCCGCGGCGTGGTGCTGTTTGCGCATGGCAGCGGCAGCAGCCGCCACAGCCCGCGCAATGTGCAGGTGGCACGCAGCCTGCGCGAACAGGGCTCAGGCACCCTGCTGCTGGACCTGCTGACGCTGGCCGAGAACCTGGACTACCACACGCGTTTCGACATCACCCTGCTCACGCACCGCCTGCTCGTGGCCACGCGTTTCGTGTTGCTGCACACCCCCGCCAGCCGGCACCTGCCCGTGGCCTACTTCGGCGCCAGCACGGGGGCCGCGGCCGCCCTGCAAGCTGCGGCCGCGCTGGGCAGCGAGGTCCAGGCCGTGGTCTCGCGCGGCGGCAGGCCCGATCTGGCCGGCCGCCATGAACTGGGCAAGGTGCAGGCGCCCACGCTGCTGCTCGTGGGCGGGGCCGACCCCGAGGTCCTGCAGCTCAACCGCAGCGCCTACGAGCACCTGCCATGCGAAAAGGATCTGGTGGTGATTCCCGAGGCCACCCATCTGTTCGAGGAGGCGGGGACACTGGAGCAGGTCGCACGGCATGCCGCGGACTGGTTCGCTCGACACTGGCACTGAGGGCGCGGCGGCCTCAGTCGCTGAGCAGGGCCAGCACCTCCTCATCCTCCACCTGGGCGAAATCGCGGTAGTACTGACCGACGGCGCGGAAGTCGGCCGGGCTGAGCAGGCAGACCACCGCATCGGCCAGCGCCTGCACGCGGGCCAGGGTCTCGGGCGGTGCCACCGGCACGGCGCAGACGAGGCGGAGCGGCTGGCGCTCGCGCAGGCTGTGCAGGGCCGCGATCATGGTGGCCCCGGTGGCCAGGCCGTCATCGACAACGATCACCGTGCGACCGGCCACGGCACGCGGCGGACGCAGCGGCGTGTAGCGCAGCCGCCGCTCGCGCAACACGGCCAGCTGATGCTGACGTTCGCGCGCCAGGTAGTCCGCATCGGCACCCAGCCGTTCGGCAAAGGGCGCGATGTAGGTCCAGCCGCTTTCGTCGACGGCGCCGATGGCCAGCTCGGGCTGGCCCGGCGCGCCGAGCTTGTGCACCAGCACCACGTCGAAGTCGCCCTCGAGGCGCTGCGCGATGCGTCGCGCCATGGGCACAGCCCCGCGCGGGATGGCCAGCACCAGGGGGAGCCGGCCACGGTGGGCGGCCAGGGCCTGGGCCAGCTGGTCGGCGGCGTCGAGTCGATCACGGAACATGCGGCCTCCGCGCGGGAATCCGTCCCCGCGGTATTGAAGCACTTGCACGGCCGCGCCGCCAGCCCCCGCGCGCGCTCAGGCGATCTCGGCGGGCCGCGAGGGCATCAGCTCCTGTTCCAGCTCCGCGGCGGTCAGCGGCGCGCTGAAATGGAAGCCCTGGGCCTGCTCGCAATGCCAGATGCGCAGCAACTCGGCCTGCTGCGCGTGCTCCACGCCCTCGGCCACCACCGTCTTGCCCAGGGCATGGGCCAGGGCGATGATGGAGTGCACGATGCTGCCCGCCCCGTCGTCCTGCCCCAGGCCGCGCAGAAAGCTGCGGTCGATCTTGAGGATGTCCAGGGGCAGCTGCTGCAGATGACGCAGCGAGGAGTGACCGATGCCGAAATCATCCAGCGCCAGGACCACGCCGAGGCGCTTAATCTGGCGCAGCTGCTCGCTGGCGGCCTCGATGTCGTCGATCAGCGTGCCTTCGGTCACCTCCAGCTCCAGCCCCGCCGGCATCACCCCGGCCGCCAGCAGGGCCTGCTGCACCTGCTGGACCAGGCGCCCCGAGCGCAGCTGCCGCCCCGAGACATTGACCGAGACGGTGATGCGGTAGCCCGCGGCCTGCCACTGCCCCAGCTGGGCACAGACCTGCTGCAGCACCCAGTGGCCGAGCTCGTCGATCAGGCCCACCTCTTCGGCCAGCGGGATGAATTTCTCGGGGCTGACCGAACCCAGCTCCGGGTGCTCCCAGCGCAGCAGGGCCTCGGCCCCGCACGGGCGGCCGTCGACCAGCAGGATGCGCGGCTGGTAGCGCAGCGAGAGCTGGCCGCGCGCGATGGCCTGCCGCAGCTCGCGCTCGAGCACCGACTGCTCCTGCTGCGCGAGGTTCATGCTTTCTTCGTAGAAGACCACGCGCGCGCGCCCCGTGGCCTTGGCCCGGTACATGGCCATGTCGGCCTTCTTGAGCAGCTCGGAGGCCAGGCTGCCGTCGTCCGGGAAGATGGCCACACCGATGCTGGCCCCCACATAGGCCGTGCTGTCGCCGATCATGAAGGGCTCGCCCAGCAGTTCCTGCATCTCGGCGGCCAGACGGGCGGCCGGCTTGGGACTACCCAGCCCCGGCAGCAGCACGACGAATTCATCACCGCTCAGGCGCGCCACGGTGTCCCCTTCGCGGGTGCAGGAGATCAGGCGCTCGGCCACCTGGCACAGCAGGCGGTCCCCGGCCTCGTGGCCCAGGCTGTCGTTGATCTTCTTGAAGCGGTCGAGGTCGATGAACAGCACCGCCAGCTGCCGGGCGCTGCGCCGCGCGTGGGCCATTTCCTGCGTGAGGCGCTCCAGCAGCAGCGGGCGGTTGGGCAGGCCCGTCAGGGCATCGTGAAAGGCCTGGAACTTGAGCTGTTCGTCATGGGCCTGGGCCGCCAGGGCCACACCGATGCGGTTGACCAGATCGCGCGCCTGCTGCACCAGTTCGTGGCTGAATTCGCGCGGCTCCATCAGGCCGATGGCCAGCAGGCCGCTGACCTGTTCGCGCCAGAAGATGGGCAGCACCAGGATGCGCTGGGCGCCAGCATCGGCCACCATGGACAGAAAGTCGGGCAGCTCGCCGCCGCCGACGTCGAACCACATGCCGTCGTAGTCGCGCGCCAGGCGTTCCAGCAGCCAGGGGTCGAGCTTGCTCGGCACCTTGGCCGTCATCTCGCCTTCGCCCGCATGCAGGTGCACGATGCCGAAGTCCGCCGCCTGCCGGTCGAACACCACCATGCTGGTCACGGCCTGGGGCCAGAGCTCGTGCAGGCGCTCCTGCACGCGGGTGATGATCTGCTCCATGTCGGCGCGCGCCAGGATCTCGTGGTCGATCTCGGCCAGCGCGCGCAGCGTGCTCATCTGTCGGCCCAGGCGTGCGGCCATCTTGTTGAGCGCGTGCCCGAGCTCGCCGAACTCGTCGTCACGCTGCAGCTGCACGGGCAGCTTGAAGTCCTCGCGCGCGATGCGCCGCGTGCCATCGATCAGACGCTCCAGCGGCACCAGGGTGCGCCGCAGCTGCACGCCGCTGAGCAGGGCCACGAGCAGCAGGATGAGCAGGACCACGCCCAGGAAGAGATAGACCAGCCGACCCCAGCCGGGTGCAGCCGCGTCCACCGGGCGCAGGACCAGCACCGCCCAGTCATCAGAGGCAAAGCGCGCACGCAGAAACAGGCTGCGTGTGGTGTGCGGCTGGGCGATCTCCTGCGGATCGGCGGCCTGCAGGCCCTGGCGTTCGGCCAGCGGGCGCAGGGCGGCATCGGTGCAATGCAGGACCAGGCCCAGGGCGTCGCGCACACAGACCTGGGTCTGGTGGGCCAGATCCTCGGCGTCGCCCCAGAGGTAAGCCGGCGCAAGCTCCCCACGCAGCAGCCCGAGCTCGGGGCGTGCCGTGTCGACCGCCCGCACGAGCAGCAGACGCGGCGCCTGCACCTCGCCCTGGGTCAGCAGCAGGCTCTCGCCGCGCGCCAGATGGGCCTGCGCCGCCTCGGACAAGGCCGGGGTTTCGGCGGCGGGTAGCTGGACCTCGATGCGCGTGTAGACCCGCCGGGCCGGGCCATCGAGTTCCGGGTCCGGCGTCACGCCCTGGCGCAGACTGACAGCCTGCACGCCCAACATGAAGTGCGCGCCCAGCAGGCGCTCGTAAAGGCCGCTGGTGTAACTCGCGGCTTCCAGCTCCAGCTGCCGCTGCACGTGCTCGCGGTCCATGGCCCGCATCTGCACATAGGCCAGCAGCGCCAGCAGCAGCGCCGGCAGCAGGGCCGAGAGCAGGAACAGGGTGAAGACGCGCTGGGCCACCCGGCTGCGCAGGAACAGGCCGTGGATCGGGAGTCTGAGCAGGGACAGCATGTTGCGCATCGGTGACCTCAGCGCGTGTAGTCGGCGGCCAGGCCCACGTAGGCGCCGTCATTGGCCCGCACGATGTCGTCCAGGCTGTCCTTGTTGGTCAGCTGGGTCTTGGACACCCCGTCCTTGCCCAGGCTGTAGAGATCGAAGTCGGAATTGAGGGGGTTGAGCTTGCGGTCCTTGCGGGCCTTGCCCTTGCCCGGGGCGCTGGCCAGCTCCTGGTAGATGTAGGGACGCCCCCAGGGATCGACGCGACCCGCATTGCCTACCGCCGCCAGGGTCTCGGGGTACTGACCGCTGTCGAGCCGGTGATCCTGGATCAGCGCCTGCAGCACCACGATGTCCTGCACGGCCTGGGTCTGGCGGATGCGCTCCCGATGGTTCTGGTACATGGGCAGGGCGATCGCGCTGAGCACGCCCAGCAGGCCGACCACCAGCATCAGCTCGATGAGCGTGAAACCCGGCGAACGATGCGACGCCGGATGGGCTGGCAGGGGGCACATGGGGCAGTGGGGTGGTTGATTTGTAATTTTATGTAAACGCCAGGGCTGCCCCCCCGGGTAAACCCAGCCCCCACCCCCGGAGCCTGCGGCGCGTGACTTATTTCACGGTGCTGCTGCGGCCGCCGAAGATGGCCGTGCCCACGCGCACCAGGGTGCTGCCGGCCCCGATGGCCGCCTCGAGATCGCCGCTCATGCCCATGGACAGGGTGTCCAGCGGCAATCCGCGCGCGCGCAGGTCCTCGTAGAGCCCACGGGCGCGCAGGAAGACAGCGCGCATTGCCGCCGCATCCTCCTGCGGATCGGGGATGCACATCAGGCCGCGCAACTGCAGGCGCGGCAGTGCGGCCACGGCCTGCGCCAGCGCCGGCAACTCTTCCGGGGCGATGCCGGATTTGGTGGCACCGCCATCCACATTGACCTGGAGGCAGACCTGCAGCGGCGGCAGGTGGTCCGGCCGCTGCTCGCTGAGCCGCTGCGCGATCTTGAGCCGGTCCACGGTCTGGGCCCACTGGAAGTGCGTGGCGACCAGACGGGTCTTGTTGCTCTGGATCGGTCCGATGCAATGCCACTGCAGCGGCAGATCGCCCAGCAGGGCCATCTTGTCCACGGCCTCCTGGATGTAGTTTTCGCCGAAGGCGGTCTGACCCGCCGCATGCGCGGCGCGCACGGCCTCGGGGCCGAAGGTCTTGGAGACGGCGAGCAACTGCACGCCGTCGGCGGCGCGACCTGCTGCAAGACACGCGGCAGCGATGCGGGCATGAACGGCTTGGAGCTGGGTGGCAATCACGGTCATAATGTTTCGCAAGCGTAGCAAAGATAAGGACAGAGGGACCGTGGATATCACCCAACTGCTGGCATTCAGCGTCAAGAACAAGGCTTCCGACCTGCACCTCTCCGCCGGCCTGCCCCCCATGATCCGGGTGCATGGCGATGTGCGCCGCATCAACGTCGACGCCCTGGGGCACAAGGAAGTGCACGCCATGGTGTACGACATCATGAACGACACCCAGCGCAAGAACTACGAAGAGTTCCTGGAGGTCGACTTCTCCTTCGAGATCGACGGCCTGGCGCGTTTCCGCGTCAACGCCTTCAACACCCAGCGCGGCGCGGCCGCGGTGTTCCGGACCATCCCGAGCAAGATCCTGACGCTGGAGCAGCTCAACGCGCCCAAGATCTTCGCCGACCTCGCCCTCAAGCCGCGCGGCCTGGTGCTGGTGACCGGCCCCACGGGCTCGGGCAAGTCCACCACGCTGGCCGGCATGGTCAACCACCTCAACGAAACCGAGTTCGGCCACATCCTGACGGTGGAAGACCCGATCGAGTTCGTGCACGAGTCCAAGAAGTGCCTGATCAACCAGCGTGAAGTCGGCCCGCACACGCTGAGCTTCGCCGCCGCCCTGAAGTCCGCGCTGCGCGAAGACCCGGACGCCATCCTGGTGGGCGAAATGCGTGATCTCGAGACCATCCGCCTGGCCATGACGGCCGCCGAAACCGGTCACCTGGTGTTCGGTACCCTGCACACCAGCAGCGCCGCCAAGACCATCGACCGGATCATCGACGTGTTCCCGGCCGAAGAGAAGGAAATGGTCCGCGCCATGCTGTCCGAATCGCTGCAGGCCGTGATCTCCCAGACCCTGTGCAAGACCAAGGACGGCAGCGGCCGCGTGGCGGCGCACGAGATCA
>CAMLNH010000120.1 GCA_946481355.1 uncultured Curvibacter sp. | reverse complement strand
CTTCTTCAGCTGCTCCCTCAGCACGGTCTTGAGGACCTTGCCGTAATTGTTTTTGGGCAGTGCGGGTACAAACACATAGCGTTTGGGCCGCTTGAAGCGGGCCAGCTGCTCCAGACAGTGCGCATCGAGCGCCAGTTCACTGGGCTCGCTGCCAGGTTGCCGCACCACGAAAGCCACCACCACCTCACCCCACTCCGGGTCAGGAGCCCCCACCACAGCCACCTCGGACACACCGGGCGCGGTCAGCAGCACCTCCTCGACCTCACGCGGATAGATGTTGGAGCCACCGCTGATCAGCAGGTCCTTGCTGCGATCCTTGAGCGTGAGAAAGCCATCTTCGTCCAGGCTCCCCACATCGCCGGTCAGCAGCCAGCCCTCGCGAAGCGCGGCCGCGGTTGCCTCGGGGTTGTCCCAGTAGCCAGCCATCACGCTGTCGCCGCGCACCATGACCTCCCCCACCGCGCCCACGGGCAGCTCGCGACCTTCCTCGTCCGCCACGCGCAGCGCCACCGGCGTCTGCGCGACGCCGACCGAGGCCAGGCGTTCAAGATGACGCGGATGTGTGCTGTCCGCCAGATGGCAGCGCGCGAGCGCTGTGGCCACCATGGGCGTCTCGCCCTGGCCATAGATCTGCACGAAACGCGGCCCCATCACGCGCAGCGCGCGCTGGATGTCGGCCAGGTACATGGGCGCCCCGCCGTAGACGATGGTCTTCCACGCCCGTGCACAGTCATCAGGTCGCAGCTCCGCCTGCTCGGCGTGGTCGACCAGACGCTTGACGATGGTGGGCGCGGCAAAGGTGCTCAGCGGCCCGAGCGCACACCCCAGGGCGTGGAGCTCGGCGGGGTCGACACCGCCCGAGGCCGGCACGACGTGACGGGCCCCGGCCATCACATGCGGCACTGCGTACAGGCCAGCCCCGTGGGACATGGGGGCGGCGTAGACGATGGCGTCTGCGGCGCTCACCGCATCCACATCGACGAAATAGGTCAGCCCCATCGTCATCAGATTGCGGTGCGTGATCATCACGCCCTTGGGCCGCCCCGTGGTACCGCTGGTGTAGAACAGCCACGCCAGATCGTCGGGCCCGCGCGGTACAACGCTCTGCCGCCAGGGATCGGTCAGTGGTGTCAGCAAGGCACCCATCTCGGGCGAATCCACTTCAATCTGGCGTTCCAGACCAAGCAGTGCGACAGGCGCCACGTCGGCGCTCACGAAACCCCAGGCCGGCCGTGCATGGCCGATGATCCACTCCACCTCGCGCGCATGCAGCTTGGCATTGACCGGCACCACCACCAGGCCCGCCCACCAGGCGGCCCAAAGAATCTCGAGATAACGCGGGTGGTTGCTCATGAAGACCAGCACACGGTCTCCTGGTCGCAGACCAGCAGCAACCATGCGTTGCGCCAGGCCGGCGCTGCGGGCGGCCCAATCCCCATAGCGGGCATGCAGGGCCGTGCCTCGGTAAATGGCGGGGCGCGCCGGATCAAGGCGGGCCTGACGCAACAGGAGCTGAACAAGATTCATGGCGGATGCGAGCCGATTCGAGAAGAAAGAACAGCCTCAACGATACGCCCGCATGACGCTGTCGCCTATACGGCATGAATACCGTATTATGCCGCCATGAGTGCTCTGGCCGATTTCGGCTTCATGCTGGCCCCGGCGGCCCTGTGCATCACCCGCGATCGGGTGATCGCCCTGTGCAATCCGGCCTTCGCGGATCTGTTCGGCTATGAGGCCGAAGAACTGCAGGGAGAATCCATCGTGGTGCTCTACCCCTCTCCCCAGGAGTACAGCCGCATCGGCGCGCGAGGCTATCCTCAGATGACGCGCGGACGCACCTACCGGGACGAGCGTCTCATGCGCCGCTCCGACGGCAGCCTGATCTGGTGCCGGGTCACCGGCCGCGCAGGCGATCGCGATGCCCCCGAACGACAGGCCGTCTGGATCTTCGAGCCGCTACAGCACCCGGCCGACGCCACGCGCTCCCTGAGTCCGCGCGAGCGCGAAGTCGTGGCCCATCTGGCGCAGGGCCTGTCCAGCAAGGAGCTCGCCCGCGAGCTCGGCATCAGTCCGCGCACGGTGGAAATGCACCGCGCCCGTCTGCTGCGCAAGCTCGATGTACGAACCACCGCGCAGTTGCTGGCACGGCTGGCCTGATGAAAAAGGCCAGCGGACTCACGCCCGCTGGCCTGGGATGCTTACCGCGTCAGCGGCTCACTTGCACTTGAATATCTCGTAGCTGCGCTTGCCATACTCCATGGAAGCGCCCTTGACCACGGTGTCGCCACCCTTGTCCACGGCCTCGTTGCGGGCCATCTGCAGCAGGTTGTCTTCCACTGCCTCGGCGCTGCGCGTGATCGGGCCCAGGGAAGACAGCACGCTCAGCGTGGTGCGTCCCAGCGACTTGCACTTGCTGACCTGGGTGGCATCGGCCAGGATCACCTGGTCCGCGCCGACACGCTCGCCGATCATCGTGCTGGAACAGCCGCCCAACAGCAGCACAGACAGGGCCAGGGGGGCGAGTAGCTTTTTCGTCGACATATCTAGACTCCTGAAGATCCGAACAGAGTATGTGAGGGGCAAGTCTAACGGGAGTTCCTGTTACAAAATGCAAGCAGCTCAGCAGCCGGTGATGCGCCGGTAGTCCTGGCGCGTCTCGGCTGAAACGGCGTCGATCAGCTGCTGATGGCTGGTCTGGTGCCGCGCCAGCATGCGCGCCGAGGCGACGGCCTTGGAGCGGCAGAACCAGTGGCAGCTGTGCTGCATGAGCAGGAGCTCGGCCGTCATGGTGTAGGCCTTGTCGCGCTGCGAGAGCTGGTGGCGATTCTCGGCCACCGCAGCGATGCCCTCGGCATGGACCGCCACCAGATGACGCATGTCAAACGCCTGGCGAGGAAAGATCTTGTCGCCGTAAGGCAGGGCAAAGTTCAAGGTGCTGACCTGGGTCTGTCCGTTCCAGACCTTGGAGAAGTCCTCGCTGAAACGGCGGAACTGGCTGGCCAGTTCCTGCTCGGCCGTGGCCAGCAGGCTCCAGATCTGCGAGCGACGCTCCTCGTCACTCTCTCCAAGTGCGCGCAGATAGCCATCGCTCACGTTCTCCATGAGCTTCTCGATCTGGTACTGGCTCAGATAGCCACCCAGCAGGTAGATGCGGCGGCGCTGGTCCCGCGCCTTGAGCACCTGGAAGCCCACGACCAGTGCGAGCGGCAGGAAAAAGAAGATATCCATCAGAGAGTCTGTACGGCTGGCAAAGCTGCCAGTGTAGTGGCTGGCATAACGTCCCCATCATCCCATTGGGACACCAGTCTGCGGGGTGCAGCTGCAGGCCGTCAGCCCTGAGGCTCCAGTGCCACCACCCTCTTGTAAAGCATCCCTCCCGCATACAGCGACAGGCCGACCACCACCAGGCTGCCGATGCGCAGCAAGGGCGGTGCGCCGGCCAGGTCATGCAGGATGACCTTGGCCAGCGAGGCACCGAAAATGAAAAGCGAGGACTTTCCCAAGTCCTGGTCGCGGGACTGGAAGGCCAGCAGCAGCGAAGCCAGGGCCAGCACGCCCCAGGCCAGCGACACCAGCAGGGTGTTGTCGACGCTGCGCAGCACCACCGCCATCAGGCCGATATGTGCGGCATAGAGTGCAAAGGCCCGCCACTGGCGCAGCGCGGCATAGCCGCGACCGATGAAATACGCCGCATAGAGTTCCGCGGTGTACAGCAGGGCAAGCAAGGTGCCCTGACCCGCGGCGCCTTCATCTCCGAGCAGCACCACACGCGCGAAGTTGAGTGCCAGCAGCGCGCCCAGCAACAACTTGAAGGGCATCATGAGCTGCGCATCCGCAGCCGGGCGTGTCACGAACCAGGCCGCCGCCGGCAGGACCAGCAGCACCGCCCATGGCGCCCAGCGGTCCGGCAGCAGTTCCAGGTAGACCGCATGAAACAGCACCAGCGCGCAGTAGGCACCGACGATGAAACCACCTGCCTCCAGCGATACCTCCAGCGCACGCCGTGCGATTCCGTAGGCCACCAGCAACACGGCGGCACTGCCCACAGCCACCCAGGGCGCAAGGTCGGGAACATGCCGGTCCAGCAGCGCATACTGCAGCCCGTAGAACAGGAGCAGCAAAGGCAGGTGCGCGATGCCTTCCGCCTGCGTCAGGGGACGATCATGCCGGATGGAAAAGGCGATCGCCGCGCTCAGGAAGACCAGGAACTGCAGGGTCTGGAAGACCACGGCCACACCCCACTGAGAACGAGCCATGTGCTCCCAGGCGAGCTGAAACGCCAGCAGGGCCATGTAGCCCGCCAGCAGATAGGGCCGACGGTTGGCCAGGGCCACGGCGTAGACGCTGAACACCAGGCTCCAGGCCGTGAAGTAGATCGCCATGTCCACGACCGAGCCGTTGTGCGCGCGCAGGAGCAACGGGGCCGAGTAGGAGCCGACCACGGCAAACAGGGCATAGATCTCGCTGCCGAAGCGGCGGCCCAGCCAGAGCGCCAGCAGGCAGTTGCAGATCACCGCCGTGGTCGCCAGGCTGGTGCCGATCAGGTGGTGGTAAAGATGGGCACCGTAGATGGACAGAAAAAACACCACCAGGCCGCCGGCCGGTAACAGGCTGGCGTAGTTGCTGTCCAGGCGGCGCAGCCGCAAGCCGGCCGCGATCAAGCCCGCCCCACTGAGCACGGCCAGGCCGAGCTGGCGCGATGGCGTGAGCCAGCCCGCGTCGTAGACCAAGCGGATCAGGTAGGCCGCCGCCAGCACCAGCAAGGTCGCGCCGGTCCAGCCCATGACCTGCGTGACGGTGAGCTCGCTCTCGTCCACCGACTTCTCGAAAAACGGCGACGTCTGCCTTTTCTCTTGAGGCTGCATCCTCTGCGACGGCGCATAAGCCTGAGGCTCGGTGTTGCGGAAGTGCGGGTCTTCCTCGTCGCACGTCGAGCTGGCGTTGGGGGATGGCCGCGAGCCGGTGGAAGCGGCAGGCACACGCGGCGCGAGGTTCAGTACGGCCTCTTCCAAGCGGGCCAGACGCAGGTTCATCGCGCGCAACTGCTCTTCAACATCAGCCATGGTTCGCATCCCCGTTGTGACGGCAGCGGCATCTTAAGGCCAGAAGCGCAATCCACCCGGGGATCCATTGCGAATCACCGCAATGCCTGCCCGGACTCCGTCGGCCCGACCGGAGTGTTGTTCAGGGGTAGAGGCCCCTGTCTTCGCGAGCCCCCAATATGCGCTCGCAGGCAAGCACGAACGTCGCCGTGCGCAGACTGATGCGATGCTGGTCCGCCGTGCCCCATATCTGATCCAGCGCGTGGATAAGTATCTGGTCGAGTCGCGCGTTGATCTCGTCCTCTGTCCAGAAGAACATGGAGAAGTCCTGCACCCACTCGAAGTAGCTGACGATGACGCCACCGGCGTTGCAGATGACGTCGGGTACCACGAGGATGCCCCTGGCAGAGAGGACGTCATCGGCCTGCGGCAGCAACGGGCCATTGGCTCCCTCCAGCACCATGCGGGCCGTCAATCGCCCTGCCCGCTCCGCGTTGATCTGACCTTCCAGCGCAGCGGGTATGAGCACATCACAGGGCAAGGACCAGAATTCCTCCTGTTCAATGCGCTCCGCCTCAGGCGTCTCGCTGACACTGCCGCTGGCTCGCATGGATTGATGCAGACTCTTGAGGTCCAGCCCTTCCGGGTTGTAAACGGTCGCACGATGGTCTTGCACGGCCACGATGCGGGCTCCCGCCGCCGCAAAAAGCTCTGCCGCGACAGCACCTACGTTGCCAAAGCCCTGGATAGCGACACGTGCGCCCTGCAAGGACATGCCCAGCCGCTTGGCCGCTTGCGTGGCACAAACGAAGACGCCGCGACCGGTAGCCTTGACACGCCCCAGTGAGCCCCCGAGGTGGATGGGCTTGCCGGTCACGACACCGGTTGCGGTGACGCCCTTGTTGATGGAGTAGGTGTCCATCATCCAGGCCATGATCTTGGGATTGGTATTGACGTCGGGGGCGGGTATGTCGGTCTGGGGTCCGATGATGAGACCGATCTCGCTGGTATAGCGGCGCGTCAGACGCTCAAGCTCCTTCAGAGAGAGCTTGGATGGATCCACCCGAACACCACCTTTTGCCCCTCCGAAGGGCAGATTGACGGCCGCTGTCTTGATCGTCATCCAGCCGGACAGGGCCATGACCTCTTCAAGCGTAACGTCCGGATGGAAACGGACCCCTCCCTTTCCAGGGCCCCGCGACAGATTGTGTTGAACACGAAAACCCTCGAAGTGGGCGATGGTGCCGTCGTCAAGCTCGATGGGCACATCCACCACGAGCGCACGCTTGGGACGCCGCAAGGTGTCGTGCCAGCGGGCCAGATGCCCCAGATAGGGCAGCACGCGATCGATCTGCGTCAGGTAGGTGGCCCAGGGACTGGCGGGCACCTCGTTGGTGTAGGAGAGGGTCTCGCTCATCGCCGTCACGCCTTCCCGTAACCGCCGCCGCCCGGCGTGTGGATCTCGAACATGTCACCGGGGAGCATCTGCACCTGACCGATATGGCCGAGCTCCTCCGCCTTGCCATCGGCACGGACCACGCGGTTGATGCCGGGTTGCCCCGGACGGCCGCCGGCCATGCCGAATGCGCCCGCCCGACGTCCGTTGGACAGGATGCTGGCCGTCATCGGCTCCAGGAACTGGATCCGGCGCACGCCGCCGTTGCCGCCGGACCAGCGGCCTGGACCGCCGGAACCGTGACGTATCTCGTAACTGAGCAGACGCACAGGGAAGCGGAATTCCAGGACCTCGGGATCGGTCAGGCGCGAGTTGGTCATATGGGTTTGAACCACGCTGGTGCCGTTGAAACCCTCCCCCGCGCCCGAGCCGCCTGAAATGGTCTCGTAGTACTGGTGCGCGGCGTTGCCGAAGGTGAAGTTGTTCATCGTGCACTGGCTCGCCGCCATCACACCCAGGGCACCGTAGAGCGCATTGGTGATACAGGTCGAGGTCTCCACGTTGCCCGCGACCACCGATGCCGGCGGGTTGGGGTTGAGCATCGATCCCGGCGGGATGATCACTTTCAGCGGCTTCAGACAACCTGCGTTGAGAGGAATGTCGTCATCCACCAGCGTCCGGAACACATACAGCACGGCGGCCATGCACACCGCTGTTGGCGCATTGAAGTTGTTGCTCTGCTGCGCGCTGGTGCCGGCGAAGTCGATCTCGGCGCTGCGGTTCTTCGTATCCACGCGGATCGCCACCTGGATCTGCGCGCCATTGTCCAGCGGCAGCGTGAAGGCGCCGTCTTTCAATCGCGTGATCACACGACGCACGGACTCCTCGGCGTTGTCCTGCACGTGGCGCATATAGGCCTGCACCACGTCCAGGCCGAACTGTTCGACCATCTTGCGCAGTTCCTGCACACCCTTTTCATTGGCGGCGATCTGTGCCTTGAGGTCGGCCAGGTTCTGCTGCGGGTTGCGGCTGGGGTACTCGCCGCTCTGGAGCAACGCCAGGATCTCGGCCTCGCGCAGCACACCACGATCGACCAGCTTGAAGTTGCGGATCTGCACACCCTCCTCCTCGATGCGGGTCGAGAAAGGCGGCATGGACCCCGGCGTGGTACCCCCGATATCGGCATGGTGCCCCCGGGAACCCACGTAAAACATGGGTTCGCCCGATCCTTCGAGATACACGGGCGTGATCACCGTCACGTCGGGCAAGTGCGTGCCGCCATGGTAGGGATCGTTAAGCACGTAGACATTGCCCGGCTGCATCCTGCCGGCGTTCTCGCGGATCACCGTCTTGATGCTCTCGCCCATGGAGCCCAGGTGTACCGGCATGTGCGGCGCATTGGCGATCAGGTTGCCCGTGGCGTCGAACAAGGCGCAACTGAAGTCCAGTCGTTCCTTGATGTTGACCGAGTAGGCGGTGTTCTGCAACTGCAGACCCATCTGCTCGGCAATGTTCATGAACAGGTTGTTGAACACCTCCAGCAGCACCG
>CAMLNH010000119.1 GCA_946481355.1 uncultured Curvibacter sp. | reverse complement strand
GTGATCAGCAGACCGGTGTCGATGATCACGCTCAGGCGGCGCAGTGCCACGTGCTGGGACCAGCGCTGGCGCGCCAGCAGACCCGCGCCGCGCACCGCGAAGAGAGTGCCGCTCGTGAGCGCCAGGCCCATGTGCAGATGGTGCAGCGTGCGGTAGTGGATGACCCAGTCCATGGGCTTCGGGCTTCCCGGGTTGGGGGATTCAGACGCTGCGGCTGCGCGCCAGCGGCGGGTTCTTGGCGAAATAGCCCTGGATGCCGCGCATCAGCGCGTCGGCCAGCTGCTCCTGGTAGCGTTCGCTGTTGAGCTTGGCCTCTTCCTCGGGGTTGCTGATGAAGGCGGCCTCGACCAGCACGCTGGGGATGTCGGGCGCCTTGAGCACGGCAAAGCCGGCCTGTTCCACGCGCGGCTTGTGCAGCTTGCCCACGCGGCCGATCTCCTGCAGCATCGTGCTGCCCAGCTGCAGGCTGTCGCGGATCTGGGCGCTGGTGCTCATGTCCAGCAGGGCGCGTTGCACCTGGGCTTCCTCAGATTTGACGTTGATGCCGCCGATCAGGTCCGACTTGTTCTCCTTGGCCGCCATCCAGCGCGCCGCGCTGCTCGATGCCCCGCCATGGCTCAATGCGAACACGCTGGCACCCTGGGGACGCGGGGTGTAGAAGGCGTCGGCGTGGATGCTGACGAAGAGGTCGGCCTGTACCTGGCGTGCCTTCTGCACGCGCATGTGCAGGGGGACGAAGAAGTCGCCGTCGCGTGTGAGGTAGGCGCGCAGGGTGTGGCCGTTGACGCTGCTGGCGTTGATGCGGTCGCGCAGGCGGCGCGCCAGGCGCAGCACCACGTCCTTCTCGCGCGTGCCGTTGCGCCCGATGGCGCCCGGGTCCTCGCCACCGTGGCCGGGATCGAGCGCGATGATGATGAGGCGGTCGGTCTTGCCGCCGCCGCGCGCGGGCAGGGCGGGCGCCGGGGCGGGGGCGGGGGCGGGGGCCTTGTCGGCGTGGCGTGCGATCAGATCGCCCAGCGGGTCGATCTCCACGGAAGGTTCCGTTACTGCGGGGGCCGGCGTCTGCGGCCCCAGGCGCTGGGCGATCAGCTGGGCCAGCGGGTCGGGCGGCGTCGTGGGATAGAGGTCGAAGACCAGACGGTGCTGGTAGGGCTCGATGGGCTTGAGCGTGAAGACCTGGGGCTTGATGGGCTGCTTGAGGTCGATCACCAGACGCACCACGCCCGGCGCGTACTGGCCCACACGGATGCCCGCGATGTTCGGGTCCTCGGGCAGCACCTTGGCCACGAGTTCTTGCAGCGCCGGATTGAGCGCAATGCCCTCGATGTCCACGGCCAGGCGCGGCGGCTGCTTGATGAAGCTCTGCCTGGCCTTGAGCGCGGTGTCCGACTCCAGCGTGACGCGCGAATAGTCCTCGGCCGGCCAGACGCGCACCGCCACGATGGACGCGCCGCTGGCGATCTGGGCGCGGCCCAGCAGCAGCACCAGGCTGCCGGTCTGCAGCAGTTCGCGGCGCTTGATCATGGCTGCGCCTCCTTGAGCCCCTGCAGCAGCGCGGCGCCCGTCTCGGTGCCGGCCTCCAGCGTGGCCAGACGGCTCTCATCAGCGCGCGCCTCGAGCGTGAGGGACAGGTCGGCCAAGGGCAGCAGTCCGGCGGCCTTCTCGGGCCATTCGGCCAGCTTGAGGCCGGGGCTGGCGAAGAGGTCGCGCAGGCCCGCGTCTTCCCATTCGCGCGGGTCGTTGAAGCGGTAGAAGTCGAAATGCCAGATGTTCAGGCCGGGCAGCTCGTGCGGTTCGACCACGGCATAGGTGGGGCTCTTGATGCGGCCCTGCACGCCCAGGGCCCGCAGCAGGTGGCGCACGAAGGTGGTCTTGCCGGCGCCGAGGTTGCCGTGCAGTGTGATGCAGGCATGGCGCAGCGCCGGTTGCCGGGACAGCGCAGCGGCCAGGGCCTGCGTGGCGGATTCGTCGCGCAGGACGCGGGTTTCTACAATGGTTGCGTGGCGTTCAGCAGCAGTCAATTCGTTTCCCAAGTACGGGCCTGGGCCCGTCAGCTGGGATTTTCCCAAATCGGCGTGTCAGGTGTCGATTTGTCGTCTGCGGAAGAGGGATTGAGGGACTGGCTGTCGCGTGGTTTCCACGGTGAGATGGCCTATATGGCCGCGCACGGCATGAAACGCGCCCGCCCGGCCGAGCTGGTGCCCGGCACGGTGAGCGTGATCACGGCGCGCATGGACTACCTGCCGCAGGCCACGCCCGAGGGCTGGCAGGCCATCGAATTCGAGCGCCTGCAGCGCCCGCGCGAGGGCGTGGTTTCGCTCTACGCCCGGGGGCGGGACTATCACAGGATCCTGCGCGCGCGCCTGCAAAGCCTGGCGGACCGCATGGCCGAGGTCACGGGGCCTTTCGGGCACCGCGTCTTCACCGACTCGGCCCCGGTGCTCGAAGCCGAGCTTGCCGCGCGCAGCGGCCAGGGCTGGCGCGGCAAGCACACCCTGGTGCTCAACCGCGAGGCCGGCTCCATGTTCTTCCTCGGCGAGATCTATGTGGACTTCGCCCTGCCGGTGAGCGAGCCCGTCAGCGGCCATTGCGGCAGCTGCAGCGCCTGTATCGACATCTGCCCCACGCAGGCCATCCTGGGCCCGGGCCGGCTCGACGCGCGGCGCTGCATCTCCTACCTCACCATCGAGCATCCCGGGGCCATCCCGGTGGAGTTGCGGCCCCTGATGGGCAACCGCATCTACGGCTGCGACGACTGCCAGCTCGTCTGCCCCTGGAACAAGTATGCGCAGCGCAACCCGCTACCGGACTTCGCACCACGCGCGGCCCTGGTCGGCGGCGATCTGCTGGCCCTGCTGGCCTGGAGCGAGGCGGAGTTCCTGCAGCGCATGGAGGGCAGCGCGATCCGGCGCATCGGCCATGCACGCTGGCAGCGCAACATCGTGGTCGCCCTGGGAAATGCCTTGCGCGTTGCAGATGACCCTGCGATAGTCGGGGCACTGCAGCGCCAGCTGGAGCAGGGCAGCGACTTGCTGCGCGAACACGCGGCCTGGGCCCTGGCGCAGCGGCCCATCTCCCCCGCCTGAAGGACGGTCCATGAGCATCCAGTACACCTATGTCGCCCCGCATCTGCCCGAGAACAAGATGCGCCTGTACCCCACCAAGGTGATCAACATCATCGGCGGGCCGGGCAGCGACAAGTCGCTCTTCACCGGCGCCATCCTGCTCTACCTGCACCTGCACCACAAGACCGTGGAGCTGATCCCCGACTACGCCAAGTCCCTGGTCTGGCAGAAGGACTTCGATGCTTTGCGCAACCAGTACCGCATCGCCCAGCAGCAGTTCCAGATGCTCAGCCTGCTTGACGGCCAGGTGCAGTACCTGGTGACCGAGTCCTCGCTGCCGCAGGTGCTCTACTACAACGAGTTCTACCCCGAGAACATCTGCGACGTGGGCAAGACGCGCAAGCAGATCGTCGAGTGGTACCGCCAGTTCAACAACGTCAACATCCTTGTCGAGCGGGCCAGCGAACGCAAGTACATCCACACCGGCCGCTTCCAGGATGAGGAACAGGCGAAAGAGGTGGACCGCGGCATGCGCGCCCTGCTGCGCCGCGAGGGCCTGCCCTTCACGCCGCTCAAGCCCGAGGTCGAGGCCATCCACGGCTTCATGGCCGAGCTGCTCAAGGCCTGAGCAGCGCCTGAATATTTTTGTTACAGCGGCATTGCGCCGCGCTGTTATGGTGTGGCTTTTCAATCTGGAGGCCATACCACGATGACAGGTCGTTCGAAGTTTCTTTCCCGCAGTGTGCTGGCCCTGGCCGCCGCACTGTCCCTGAGTGTCCTGCCCGCGGCGGCGCAGTACAGTGGCTACGGCAGCCAGAGCAGCGCATCGTTCTCGCTGGGCTCGGGTGAGCAGTTCGGCAAGGACTACACCGTGATCAGCGGTCGTTACGGGCGTTTCTTCGTTGAGCAGTTCGAGGCCAGCATCGGCCTGGAGCTCTGGCGCGGCAACAGTCCCAGCATCTACAAGATCATTCCCGAGCTGCGCTATGTGTCGGCCACGGGGCAGTCCTTCAAGCCCTATGCGGCGGTCTTCCTCTCGCGCACCATCTACAGCAACGACGTCTCCAGTCACAACAGCTATGGTGTGCGCGGCGGCCTGTACTACGCGCTGGACCGCAGTGCCTACATCGGCGCGGGCCTGGTCCACGAGCGTCAGGAGTCCTGCGACCGTGCGGTCATGACCGACTGCAACGAGACGCGCCCGGAAGTCACGCTGCACTTCCGCTTCTGAAGCCGGGCGACGCCAGCGGGCGCCGCCGCCTCTACCGGAGCACGCCGAGCGCGAACGACAGGCTGGCCACGCCCAGGAGCGTGGACAGCGTCACCAGCCCGGCCACATAGGCGCCGTCATAGCCCATGCGCGCGGCCAGCACATAACAGCTCGAGGCCGTGGGCAGGGCCGAGAAGGCCAGCAGGATGGTGGTCTGCGCCGCGCTCAGGCCGAAGGCCTGCGACAGGCCCAGTGCTACCAGTGGCAGCAGCAGGTGCTTGATGCTGAGCACCGCCACCGCCAGGGTCTTGGCCTGGCCCAGGCTCGCAAAGCGCAGGCCGGCGCCCGCGGCCATCAGGCCCAGGGCGATGGAGGCCGCGCCGATGCGGTTGAGCGTGGGGTCGGCCCAGGCCGGCACCTTGAAGCCCAGCACATTGGCAATCAGCCCCGAGGCCGTGGCGATGATCAGCGGGTTGCGCAGCAGCTCGCGGCCCACGCTGCGCTTGGCGTGGCGTGCCATGGGCCAGACGGCGCCCACATTGAACAGCGGCACGCAGAAGCCGATCAGCACGGCCAGCAGCAGCAGGCCCTGGGCACCGGCCAGGCGCTCGGCCAGGGCCAGGCCGATGAAGGAGTTGAAGCGGAAGGCCACCTGCGCGCTGGCCGCATGCAGGCGCGTGTCGATGCGCCGCCCGATGAAGGGCAGGTGGGGCAGGGCATAGGCCAGGGCGATGCCGATCAGGCCCATGCTCACGCCGGCCGCGATCAGGCTGGAGGCACCGGCCAGGTCCAGCGTGCTGCGCACGATGCTGTGGAACAGCAGCACGGGGAAGAGGAAGTAGTAGACCAGCACTTCGACCTGGTCCCAGACCGGGCGGTTGAGCGCGGTGTAGCGGCAGACCAGGTACCCGCACAGGATCAGGGAGAAATCGGGGAAAAGCAGTTGCGCGTAGTTCACCCGCAGAGGATAGCAGCCGGACCGAGCAGACGCGCCAGGCCCGGCAGAGCCTGGAACGGGATGCGCCGCGCGGGCGGGTCACATGGTCGGGGCTGACTTCTATCAAGCCCTGCTGGGTATTCTCGTCGGCCACGCACCCCGTGGATACCCGACTTAAAAGGGGATTGCTGGGGCAATAGAATCGGACTCACTGTCAACTTTCAGGAGATCGAGACCATGCAGCGACGTGCCATTTTCGCCCTCAGCCTGCTGGCTGCCGCCGGTACCGCCTTCGCCCAAGGCTATCCCAACAAGCCCATCAAGCTCCAGGTGCCTTTCGCACCGGGCGGCACCACCGACATCATCGCGCGCGTGATTTCCGAGCCCCTGGGCAAGGCCCTGGGCCAGCCTGTGGTGGTGGAGAACAAGGCCGGTGGCGGCGGTGTGGTTGGCGCCAACGAGACGTCCAAGGCCACGCCCGATGGCTACATCCTGGGCATGGCCACGGTCTCGACCACGGCGGCCAACCCGGCGATCAACCCCAAGATCCCCTACAACGCGCAGACCGACTTCACGGCCATCATCAACATCGCGGCCACGCCCAACGTGATCGCCGTGCACCCGAGTTTCCCGGCCAAGGACCACAAGGCCTTCCTCGCCGAGCTCAAGAAGTCGCCCGGCAAGTACTCCTATGCCTCCTCGGGCACGGGTGGCATCGGCCACCTGCAGACCGAGCTGTACAAGACCCAGACCGGCACCTTCATGACCCACATCCCCTACCGCGGTGCGGGCCCGGCCCTCAACGACACCGTGGCCGGCCAGGTGCCGATCATCTTCGACAACCTGCCCTCGGCGCTGCCCTTCATCCAGAGCGGTCGCCTGAATGCCATCGTCGTGGCTGCGCCGCAGCGCCTGGCCGTGCTGCCCAATGTGCCCACCTTCAAGGAAGTGGGTCTGGAGCCCGTGAACCGCATGGCCTACTACGGCATCCTCGGCCCCAAGGGACTGCCCAAGGAGGTCGTGGACAAGGTCAACGCCGCCGTGCGTGAAGTGCTCAAGGACCCGGCCGTGCGCAAGCGCATCGAGGACACTGGTTCCATCGTGATCGGCAACACGCCGACCGAATTCGCCGCCCAGATGAAGGCCGAGTACGAGGTCTACAAGAAGGTGGTCGACACCGCCGGCCTCAAGCTCGACTGACGCCGCGGCCCGGGGCATGGACGATGCCGATATCGATGCCTTCGTCGATGCCCTGTGGCTGGAGGAAGGCCTGTCGCGTAACACGCTGACGGCCTACCGCCGCGACCTCACGCTCTACGCCCGCTGGCTGCAAGGCCGCGGGCGTACGCTTTTGCAGAGCACGGAAACCGAGCTCAACGCCTATTTCACCGCACGCCACGCGGCCACCCGCGCCACCACGGCCAATCGCCGGCTCACAGTCTTCAAGCGCTTCTTCCGCTGGGCCCTGCGCGAGCGCCGCATTGCCACCGATCCCACCTTGCGCCTGCAGGCTGCCAAACAGCCCCTGCGCGTGCCCAAGACACTCACCGAGGCCCAGGTCGAGGCCCTGCTGGCCGCGCCGGGCGAGGACACGCCGCTGGCCGTGCGGGACCGCACCATGATCGAGCTCATGTACGCCAGCGGCCTGCGCGTGAGCGAACTCGTGAGCCTCAAGACCTTCAACATCAGCCTGTCCGAACACGTGCTGCGCGTTTTCGGCAAGGGCAACAAGGAACGCCTCGTGCCCTTTGGCGAGGTGGCCAGCCATTGGCTGCAGCGCTATCTGCAGGAGGCCAGGCCTGCGCTGCTGGCGGGCAAGCAGACCGACGACCTCTTCGTCACGGTGCGCGGCGCGCGTGCCGGCGAGGCCATGACGCGCGTCATGTTCTGGCAGCTCGTGAAGAAATACGCCGCCGTGGCCGGCATCACCGCGCCGCTCTCGCCCCACACCCTGCGCCATGCCTTCGCGACCCATCTGCTCAACCACGGTGCCGATCTGCGCGCCGTGCAGATGCTGCTGGGCCATGCCGACATTTCCACCACCACCATCTACACCCACGTGGCGCGTGAGCGACTCAAGACGCTGCACGCGCAACACCATCCTCGCGGATGACGCTCTAAGATGTGGGGATGATCACTGTCCACCACCTCGAAACCTCCCGTTCCCAGCGCGTGCTCTGGCTGCTCGAAGAGCTGGGCCTGCCCTATGAGCTCAAGGTCTATGCGCGTGACCCGCGCACCCGCCTGGCGCCCCCTGAACTGAAGAGCATCCACCCGCTGGGCAAGTCCCCTGTGATCACCGACGGCGACGAGGTGATCGCCGAGTCCGGCGCCATCCTCGAATACCTGGCCGAGCGTTACGGCGCCCAGGCGCCAGCCGAGCTGTCGCAGCTGGTCCCGGCCGTGGGCACGCCCGCGCATCGCCTGAACCGGTTCTGGATGCATTACGCCGAGGGCTCGCTGATGAACTGGCTGGTGATGAAACTGGTCTTCATCAGCATCCCGCGCCAGCGCATGCCTTTCTTCGTCAAGCCCATCGCCCGCAAGCTCTGCGGCACCGTCATCGGCAAACTGATCGAACCCAATGTGGTTGGTGGACTGGCCTATATGGAGCAGGAGCTGGCGAAGCACACCTGGTTTGCGGGCGAGGCGATCAGCCTGGCCGACTTCCAGATGAGCTTTGCGGTCGAGGCCGCGCTCTCGCGCGGCACCGATACCACGCCCTATCCGCATGTGCGCGCCTGGCGCGAGCGCGTGAATGCGCGCCCGGCCTACCAGCGCGCGCTGCAGCGCGGCGGCCCGGTGAT
>CAMLNH010000118.1 GCA_946481355.1 uncultured Curvibacter sp. | reverse complement strand
TGCCCTTCTGCTGGTTCTCATGAACGTCTGGCAGGTCGCTTCGGCGGCCGGCCTGCCGCAGTTCGTGGCCGAGCAGGGCAAGGCCCTGGAGCACACCGTCATGCACTGGCAGGGCGAGGCGCACCACCACGACAGCCAGGGTCACATCCATGCGGACGATTCCGACGAGTCGTTCGAGCACATGATGGCCGACTGCTGTTTCCATCACTTCGGCGTCATCGCGGCCCCCGCGGTCGTGGCGCTGGAGCCGCTGCCCCAGCATGTGGCGCAGGCCGCCCAGGCCGTGCCGCCCCCACCTTACCTCGACGGCCTGCGCCGTCCTCCCCGAAGCCTGATCTGACATTGGCCGCGTGCGGGCATCCCTTGGGGTGCGCGCGCGGTTCCTTCGTCCGTGCGTGGCCGCTGAGCCGGCGCGCGCGGGTCGTGCAGATCACTCCGGGAGTCCTGTGGTGTATTCCTTATCAAGGTGTGTCCTGGTCGTTGTGCTGGGGGTGGCGTTGAGTGCCGCCCAGGCGCAGACCGATACGGCGACGGCCGACACACGCATTTCAATGAAGGCCGCGCTTGACGCCGCCTGGCAGCGCTCCGTCTCGGCGCGTGAGGCCGGGGCGCAGCAACGCGGCGCCGAGGCGGCACGCACGGCGGCCGACAGCCTGTGGGCGCGTCCGCCCGCGCTCGAACTGGGCCGGCGCGAAGGCCGCGGCGTGGCCAGCGGCGATCGAGAAACCGAAGTGGGCCTGTCCTGGCCGCTGTGGCTGCCGGGCCAGCGCACGGCGCGCCAGACCGCGGCCGAGCAGCAGACCCAGTTGGCGCAGGAGCAGACGCGTGCGCTGCAGCTGCGCCTGGCCGGCGAGCTGCGCGAACAGGCCTGGGGCCTGCGCCTGCTGCAGGGCGAGCTGGAACAGGCGCAAGCCCAGCAGCAGGTGCTGCAGGAGCTGGCCGAGGACGTGGCGCGCCGTGTGCGCGCAGGCGATCTGGCGCGGGCCGATGCCATGGCCGCGCGGGCCGAGCTGTTGTCAGCGCAAGCGGTGTTGGTCGAAGCGCGCCAGCGCCTGAGCGAAGGCCGTACCCGCTGGCAGCTGCTGACCGGCCAGGCGCTGGACCCGGAGCCCACCGAGGCCGAGGTGCCCATGAATGCGGTGCTCGACGAGGCGCATCCCGAGTTGGCGCTGGCGCAACGTCGCCTGGCGTACAGCCGCAGCCAGCTGGACGTGGTGCAGAACTCGCGGCGCGAGCCCCCCGAGCTCAGCCTGGGCTACCGCCAGGAGCAGAGCCCCGCCAGCACCTCGCAGAACAGCGTGGGCGTGAAGCTGCGCCTGCCCTTGGGCACGCAGGACCGCAACCTGCCGCTCGAAGCCGCGGCACGCGGCGAGCTGGAAGTGGCCGAGACCAGCGAGCAGCGCTTGCGCGAGCAGCTGGGCGCGGCGCTGGAGACCGCGCGCCTGGCCCTGCGCAACGCCGAAACGCGGCGCGAGGCCGAGCGCGAACGCGCCGCGCTGCTTCAGGAACGTGCGGGGCTCTTGCGCCGCGCCTTCACTGCGGGCGAGCTGGCCCTGCCCGAGCTGCTACGCGCGCTCAACACCGCCAACCAGGCCCAGGCGGCCTGGGCCCGTCAGGAGGCCGCGCTGGGACTGGCGCGCGCCCGCTATCAACAAGCTTTGGGATGGTTGCCATGAAGAGATGGATCACTTTTGTTTCGGGCGCACGCGTGCTCGCCTTGGCAGCCCTGCTGGGCCTGTCGAACCTGGCCTGGGCGCATGGGGATGAAGACCACGGTGACACGCCGATGGCGGTGAATGGCGCAGGCCTGCCCCACGTGGAGGCGCATTCGGACCTCTTCGAACTCGTGGGCCAGCTCGGTGCGCAGGGGCTGACCCTGCTGATCGACCGCTACGACAGCAACGCGCCGGTGCTGGGCGCGAAAGTGACGGTGGAGTCGGGCGGCATCGAGGCCGCGGCCACCTTCCAGGCTGAGCACGGGGATTACGCCGTGCGTGACGAGCGCCTGCTCGCGCTGCTGCGCCAGGGCGATGAGCACGCGCTGGTGTTCACGATCACCGCGGGCAATGACAGCGATCTGCTCGACGGGACGCTGCGCCGGCCCGTGAGGGTGGCGCCGGCCGAGCACGCCACGGGCCTGCCCTGGGGGCAGGTGCTGGGTGGTCTGGCCCTGCTCGCCGTTCTCATTGCTGCCGCGTATGTCTATCTGCAGCGCCGCGCCCGTGCGCGCCTGCTGCCCGGTCTGGGAGAGCCCGTATGAAACGCACCCTGTCTTTGCTGCTGCTGGCCCTGTGGCTGGCCCCCGCGCAGGCCCATGAAGGGCATGCGCATGAAGAAGAGGCGCCCGTCGTGGGCGCGGCCGGTCTCGCGCGCCTGCCCGATGGCAGCGTGAACGTGCCCAAGGCCACGCAGCGCCGCCTGGCCATCCGTACCGTGGTGAGTGAAGTGGGCGAGGCCGCGGCCACGCTGCAGCTGCCGGCGCGTGTGGTGATGGACCCGAACCGCAGCGGACGGGTGCAGGCCGTCTATGGCGGGCGCATCGAGCCCGGGCCGCGCGGCCTGCCGGTGGCGGGCCAGGCCGTGAAGCGTGGCGAGGTGCTGGCCTATGTGCGTTACGAGGCCGAGCCCTATGCCGCGGCCAACCAGCAGAGCCAGCTGGCCGAGCTGCGCACCCAGCGGGTGCTGGCCGAGCAGCGTGTGCAGCGCCTGGAAAGCCTGGAGGGCACGGTGCCGCGCAAGGAGATCGAAGCGGCGCGCGCCGAACTGGCAGGCCTGCGCGAACGCGAGGCCAGCGTGGGCGCGAGTCTCTCGCGACGCGAGGCGCTGGCCGCGCCCGTATCCGGCGTGGTGGCCAGCGTGGCCCTGGTGGCCGGGCAGGTGGTGCAGGCGCGTGAGCTGCTGTTCGAGGTGGTGGACCCGGCCTATATGCAGGTGGAAGCCAGCACGCCCGACGCTACATTGGGCACGCGTATCGCGGGCGCGCAGCTGGCCGACCTGCCGCAGGCGCGCCTGCGTTTGCTGGGTGCGGCGCGTGCGCTGCGCGACGGTCTGCTGCCGCTGAGTTTCTCGGTGCAGAGCGTGCAGCGTGGCGCGGCGCTGCCGCTGGCCATCGGCCAGCCGGTGCAGCTGATCGTGCAGCTCAAGGAGCGCAACCGCGGCGTGGTGCTGCCGGCCCAGGCCATGGTGCGCAACCCGGCCAACGAGCCGGTGGTCTGGATCAAGACCAGTGCCGAGCGCTACCGCCCGCAGCCCGTGGTGGCCCAGCCACTCGATGCCCGTACGGTGCTCGTGACCCAGGGTCTGGAGGCTGGGCAGCGTGTGGTGGTGCAGGGTGCGTCCTTGATCGCTCAAATCAGATAAGGAGGCACCATGTTCAACTGGATCGTTCGTTCCAGCCTGCACAACCGGCTCATGGTGCTGGCGCTGGCAGCGCTGCTCATGGCCTATGGCGCGCTCACGGCCTGGCGCACGCCGGTCGATGTGTTCCCCGACCTCAACAAGCCCGTGGTCACGGTGATGACCGAGGCCGGCGGCATGGCCCCGCAGGAGGTGGAGCAGCTCGTGACCTTCCCGATCGAGATTGCACTCAACGGCATGCCGGGCGTGACGCGGGTGCGTTCGGTCTCGGGCGTGGGCCTGTCCATTGCCTACGCCGAGTTCGACTGGGGCACCGACATCTACCGTAACCGCCAGCTCGTGGCCGAGCGCCTGGCCTTGGTGCGCGAGCGCTTGCCCGCGGGCGTGTCGCCGGTGATGGGGCCGGTCTCGTCCATCATGGGCGAGGTCATGCTGATTGCCCTGCCGCTGCAGGCGCAAGGCGAGACGGCGCCCGAGGGCCTGCCCATGCAGGCGCGTGAGTATGCGGACTTCGTGCTGCGCCCGCGCCTGCTGTCCATCCCTGGTGTCTCGCAGGTCATCCCCATCGGCGGTGAGGTGCGACAGCTGCGCGTGGAGCCGGACACCGCGCGCATGGCGCAGTTCGGCGTGACGCTCACGCAGCTGGAGCAGGCCCTGCGCGGCTTCGCGGCCAACGCGGGGGGCGGTTTCATCGACCTCAACAGCCGTGAGTACCTGATCCGCCATGTGGGCCGCACGCAGCGCGTGGAAGACCTGGCCAGCGTGGCCGTGGCCTGGAAGAACGGCCGGCCCATCCAGCTGCAGCAGGTGGCCAGCGTGCGCTACGCGCCGGCGCTGCGCCGCGGTGACGCAGGCTTCGAGGGCCGGCCGGCCGTGGTGATCAGCGTGCAGAAGCAGCCCACGGCCGATACGGTACAGCTCACGGCGGCCGTGGAGGCCGCGCTGGCGGAGCTGCGCCAGGGCCTGCCCGCGGGCCTGAGCGCGCCGCAGGTGCTGTTTCGCCAGGGTGATTTCATCGAGGCCTCGATCCGCAATGTGAGCGAGGCCCTGCGCGACGGCGCGGTGATGGTGGCCATCGTGCTGTTTGCCTTCCTGCTCTCGGCACGGACCACGCTGATCTCGCTGCTGGCCATTCCGCTCTCTCTGGCGGTGGCAGCGCTGGTCTTCCACCTGCTGGGGCAGTCCATCAACGTCATGACCCTGGGCGGGCTGGCGATCGCCATCGGTGAATTGGTGGACGACGCGGTGGTGGACGTGGAGAACATCCTGCGTCGGCTCAAGCAGAACCGCAGCGCTGCGGCGTCGCTGAGCGTGTTCGAGGTGGTGCGCCAGGCCAGCGTGGAGGTGCGCTCCGGCATCGTCTACGCCACCATCATCGTGGTGCTGGTCTTCGTGCCGCTGTTTGCGCTGCCGGGCATCGAGGGGCGGCTGTTCACGCCGCTGGGCATTGCCTACATCGTCTCCATCCTGGCGTCCATGCTCGTGTCCATGACGGTCACGCCCGTGCTCAGCTACTACCTGCTGCCGAAGATGAAGCGCCTGGACCATGGTGACACGCCGCTGGTGAGCTGGCTCAAGCGGCAGGACACGCGCCTGCTGCACTGGTCCTTCGACCATGCGCGCACGCTGGTGCTGGCCGCCGTCGTGGGCGTGGCGCTGGCGGCGGCTTCGGTGCCTTTCATGGCGCGTTCCTTCCTGCCGGCTTTCAACGAGGGCTCGCTGGTGATCTCGTTGCTGCTCAACCCGGGCACTTCGCTGGCTGAGTCGAGCCGGGTGGGCGCGGTGGCCGAGCGCCTGATCCGCGAGGTGCCTGAAGTGATCCAGGTGGGCCGGCGGACGGGCCGCGCCGAGCTGGACGAGCATGCCGAGGGTGTGCATTCGACCGAGGTGGAGGTCGATCTCAAACGCAGCGAGCGCGACCGCGAAGAGGTGCTGGCCGACATCCGTCGCCGTCTCTCGGTGCTGCCGGCCCAGGTGTCTATCGGTCAACCCATCTCGCACCGGCTCGATCACCTGCTCTCGGGGGTGCGCGCGCAGATCGCGATCAAGATTTTTGGCGATGATCTCGACACCCTGCGCGGCCTGGCCGAGCAGCTGCGCGCCGACCTGGGCCAGGCCCACGGCCTGGTGGACCTGACGGTGGAGAAGCAGGTGCTGATTCCGCAGATCACGGTGCGGCTGGACTATGCACGCGCCGCCCAGGTTGGGCTCGCGCCGGGCGAAGCGATTGCCGCGCTGCAGGCCCTGACCGATGGCGCGCATGTGGCGCAGATCGTGGACGGCGCGCGCCGCTACGAGCTGGTGCTGCGCCTGCCCGATGCGCAGCGCAGCCCGCAGGATCTGGCGCGCACGCTGATAGCCACACCCGCCGGGAACCTGCCCGTGAGCAGCATTGCCACGGTGGAGGAGGGCGATGGTCCCAACCAGATCGGGCGTGAGAACGGGCGTCGGCGCATCATCGTCTACGCCAACACCGACGGCACGGACATGGCGCATGTGATCGCCGACATCCGCGGCGTGATCGCGCAGATGCAGCTGCCGGCGGGCACCTTCGTGAGCCTCGAAGGCCAGTTCCAGGCCCAGGAGGCGGCCACGCGCCTGATTGCGGCGCTCTCGCTGGTCTCGCTGGCGATGATGTTCCTCGTGCTCTACACACGCTACCGCTCGGGCGTGCTCGCTGGCATCATCATGGCCAACATCCCGCTGGCGCTGATCGGCTCGGTGATCGCCATGTGGATCGCGGGCGTGAACCTGTCGGTGGCGTCCATGGTGGGCTTCATCACGCTGGCGGGGATTGCCACGCGCAACGGCATCCTCAAGATCAGCCATTACATCAACCTGTGCAAGTTTGAGGGCGAGCGTTTCGGTCAGGCCATGATCGTGCGCGGTTCGCTGGAGCGGCTCACGCCCGTGCTCATGACGGCACTGGTGGCGGCCTTTGCGCTCACGCCGCTGCTGCTGGCCGCGGACGCGCCGGGCAAGGAGATCCTCCACCCGGTGGCGGTGGTGATCTTCGGCGGCCTGGTCAGCTCCACGCTGCTGGACACGCTGCTGACGCCGGTGCTGTTCTGGCTGCTCGGTGAAAAGCCGCTGCAGCGCGTGCTGGCGGGTGAGGCCCAAGGTGAGGGACAGGAGAGCTATTGAGTTCCGGGGCAGATCTGGCGCCGCCCCACGAAGTGCGCCTGATTGGATGGAGTTGTGAACCATGAAGAAATTTCTGACGACGGTCTTGCTGGCCCTGGCCAGCCTGGGCTTGAACACGGCCTGGGCCCACGGCGAGGTGAAGGCCAAACACGGCGGCGTGGTGCAGGAGGCCAACGATCTGGTGTTCGAGCTCGTGCAGCACGCCACGGGTGCGGCCATCTATATCGACGACCACGGCCAGCCCGTCAAGCCCGTGGGCATGAACGGCAAGCTGTCCGTGCTGGTGGACGGCGTGAAGAAGGACTACCCCATGGCCCTGGGCGTGGACCGCATCGAGGTGGGGGGCGTGAAGCTGGTCAAAGGCATGCGGGCCGTGGCCGTGATCAACGGCGTGGGCGGCAAGACGGTGACGGTGCGTTTCACGATCAAGTGAGCCCGGGCCGCAGCGCCGCCGGGGTATGATCACGCCACAATTTACCGGGGACATGGCAGCCTCCCCGCATCAAGACGTCCGCGTCCAAGGCCTGCTCCGATCTTGGGTAGCATCTGCCCACAAGAGGAGAGTTCATGGACGTCGCGCACCAAGCTGCGGTTCCTGCACAGGAAGCACCGCCCCCCGTCACCCTGGCCCAGGCCACCCGCTACTGGCTCAAGCTGGGTTTCATCAGCTTCGGCGGGCCGGCGGGGCAGATTGCCATCATGCACCACGATCTGGTGGAGAAACACCGCTGGATCTCGGAACGGCGTTTCCTGCACGCGCTGAACTACTGCATGGTGCTGCCCGGCCCCGAGGCCCAGCAGCTGGCCACCTACATCGGCTGGCTCATGCACCGGACCTGGGGCGGCATCATCGCCGGGGCGCTCTTCGTGCTGCCCTCGCTCTTCATCCTGATCGCGCTCTCGGCCATCTACATGGCCTGGGGCGAGACGCCGCTGGTGGCGGGCCTGTTCTACGGCATCAAGCCCGCGGTGACGGCCATCGTCGTGCAGGCCGCACATCGCATCGGCTCGCGCACGCTCAAGAACCCCTGGTTGTGGAGCATCGCGGCGGCGGCCTTTGTGGCCATCTTTGCGTTGAACCTGCCGTTCCCGCTCATCGTGGGCCTGGCGGCGCTGCTCGGCTATGTCGGCGGGCGTTACGTCCCCGACAAGTTCCGCACCGGAGGTGGGCATGGCCAGGGTAAGACCGCCTATGGTCCTGCGCTGATCGACGATGACACCCCCGCACCGGCCCACGCGCGTTTTCGCTGGCGCCGTCTGGCCCAGGTGGCCGTGGTCGGCGGCCTGCTCTGGCTGCTGCCCATGGGCCTGCTGCTGCTCACCCTGGGCTGGGCCCACGACTACACGCAGATGGCCTGGTTCTTCACCAAGGCCGCGCTGCTGACCTTCGGCGGTGCCTACGCGGTGCTGCCCTATGTCTACCAGGGCGCGGTGGAGCGTTATGAATGGCTCAGCGGTCGCCAGATGATCGACGGCCTGGCCCTGGGCGAGACCACGCCCGGGCCGCTGATCATGGTGGTGGC
>CAMLNH010000117.1 GCA_946481355.1 uncultured Curvibacter sp. | reverse complement strand
GGATGGTCAGCAGGATCATGGACAGCTCGTCCATCACCGCGCCCAGCACCACGTACAGCAGCAGGATGCAGCTGACCACCATCAGCGGCGGCAGGCCCCAGCCGCCCACCAGCGTCGCCAGCTGGGCCGGCACCTGGGTCAGGGCCAGGGCGGCGTTCATCAGATCGGCGCCGAGGAAGATCATGAAGATCATGGCCGAGCTCTCGGCCGTGGCCAGGAAGCAGTGCTTGATCTTGGCCCAGCCGAGCTCGCGCTTGAACAGCGCGGCGACGAAGGTGGCCGCCGCACCCACGGCTGCCCCCTCGGTGGGTGTGAAGATGCCGCCGTAGATGCCGCCGAAGACCAGCAGGAAGATGGCTGCGATGGGCAGCACGCCCAGCAGTGACTGGTGGGTGACGCGCTCTGTCACCTCGTCGTGTTCCGGCGCATGGCCGGGCACGAAGCGCACATAGAGGGCGATGGCCGCCATATAGCCCAGCATGGCGATGATGCCGGGCACCATGGCCGCGGCAAAGAGCTTGGCGATGTTCTGCTCGGTCAGGATGGCGTAGATCACCAGAGGCACCGAGGGCGGCACCAGGATGCCCAGCGTGCCGCCGGCCGCCAGCGTTCCCGTGGCCAGGCGCCCCGAATAGCCATGGCGCTTCATCTCGGGCAAGGCCACCGAGGTGATCGTGGCCGCTGTCGCCACGGAAGAACCGCAGATGGCGCCAAAAGCCGTGCTGGCCATGACCGAGGCCATGGCCAGGCCACCGCGCACGCCCGCCATCAGCGCGCTGGCAAACGAGAACAGGGCCTTGGAGATGCCGCCCTGGGTTGCGAAGTGCCCCATCAGGATGAAGAGCGGAATCACCGAGAGGTCGTAGCTCGCGAAGCGCGCGAAGGCCTGGGTGTTGAGGAAGTTGGCCAGCGGCAGCCAGCCGGCCTGGGCCAGATAGCCGGTGCAGCCGGCAACGAACATGGCGATGGCGATGGGAATGCGCACCGCCATCAGCCCCAGCATGATGCCGAAGATCATCACGGTCAGCAGCAGCGGGCTCATGCCTGGGCCTCCGGCTCGAAGCCGGCCGCGGCCTGCCATAGCGCGATCAGCGCCGTCAGCACCAGGGGCGGCACCATGAAGCAGTAGACGATCCACTCGGGAAAGCCCAGCATCATGGTGGCCGATTGCGTGCTCCAGGCGCTCAGGCCGCCGAGCACCGTGCGCCAGGCCAGCAGACCCATGGCCGCCGCCAGCAGCAGCGCGCCCAGGCGGTCGAGCGCGGCATTGGTGCGCGCGCTGGCGCGGCTGGTGAAGAAGTCCACGATGATGTTGCCGCGGCGGTGCTGGCACCAGGGCAGGAAGAGGGCGATGGCCGCACCCGCCGCCACGCCCGTGAGTTCGAAGTCACCGACCAGGGTGGTGCCCGTGGTATTGCGCCCCAGCACGCTCAGGCAGGTCATCAGGGTGATCCCGGTCAGCAGCACGCCGGCCAGGATGGCGCAGAGCCCGGCCAGCTTTCCCAACAGCTTATGCATCATGGGCCGCGATTGTAGGGGTGCGGCTGGTGGCCTGGTCGGACGACTACGCGGTTCAGACCACCTTGAGTTCGATGGGCGTGAGCCCGGCGACAGCGCCGCGCATCACATCGCCGGGCACCACGGCCGCCACGCCCTCGGGCGTGCCGGTGTAGATCAGGTCGCCGGGGCGGAGCTCCCAGGCGGTCGTGAGGTGCTCGATGATCTCGCCGATGTTCCAGATCAGCTTGCTCACGTCGCTGCGCTGGCGGTCCTGGCCGTTGACCTGCAGCCAGATTTCAGCGTTGTCGACGTCCCCGGCCTGGGCCGCGGGCGTGATGGCGCCAATGGGGCAGGCCTCGTCGAAGGTCTTGCCGATGCACCAGGGGCGCCCCAGCTTCTTCTGCTCGCCCTGCAGGTCGCGGCGCGTCATGTCCAGACCCACGGCATAGCCCCAGATGTGCTTCTTGGCATCCGCCGCCTTGATGTTCCTGCCGCCCTTGCCGATGCAGGCCACGAGCTCGATCTCGTGGTGGAAGTCTTTCGTGAGGCTCGGGTAGTGCAGGGTGCCGGTCTGGCCCGGCTCGATCACCAGGCAGTTGTCGGCCGGCTTGATGAAGAAGAAGGGCGGTTCACGGCCGGTGAAGCCCATCTCCTGCGCATGCGCCACATAGTTGCGGCCCACGCAGTAGATGCGGCCGACGGGGAAACGGTCGGCGCTGCCGACCACGGGCACCGAGACTTGCGCTGGTGCGGGGATGACGAAACTCATGCGAGCCTTTCTTCGCGGTGGATGCCCAGGGCCTGCTGCACCGGGCGGTCGGTAAAACTGAAGAGCACACAACCGCTGTCGGACTGCAGGCGCAGTGTCTGCCACGAGGGCACGACGAAATGGTCGCGGGCTTCAAACTCGAATCGTAGCGGGCCGCCGGGACCCTCGATGTACGCAGTGCCCGCACCCTCGGCCACGCTGTAGACCGCGCCGTCGGTCTGGCGCCAGGCCCGGCCGTCGAAGCCCGCGGGCAGGCGCTGCAGAAAAGTCTGCATCGTGGGCATGGGGGCACCGCCCGTGAGCGGGTTCACATAGCGCAGCTTCCAGCCGTCCCAGGCGTCCAGGGGAGTGCTGCGTTCGAGCTGGTGCAGGGCCTCGCGGCTGCGGGCGTAGGGGTAGCTGAAGATCGGCGAGGTGGCGCCGAAGGGCGCGTCCCCGCGCACCGGCGCCATGGTGTGGCCGTAACGCGCCTGGCTGGCGCCTTCGGGGCGCGTGACGCGCTGGGACTTCTCGGGGCTGTTCTCGGCAAAGCCGGCGTCGAAGAAGCGCAGCATGGGGATGTCCAGGCCGTCGAGCCAGACCACGGGCTGGTCCACCTCGTTGCCGTGGTCGTGCCAGGTCCAGCTCGGCGTGATGATGAAGTCGCCCGGGTGCATGGTGGTGCGCTCACCGTCCACGGCGGTGTAGGCCCCCGTGCCTTCGACGATGAAGCGCAGCGCGCTCTGCGTGTGGCGATGGGCCGGGGCCACCTCGCCGGGCAGGATGAGCTGCAGGCCGGCGTAGAGCGACTGCGTGATGGCCGACTGACCACGCAGCGCCGGGTTCTCCAGGATCAGCACGCGGCGCACCGCTTCCTCGGCCGTGATCAGTTTACCGGCGCGCATGAGGAAGGGGCGCACGTCGCGGTACTTCCAGAGCGCCGGCACGCAGGGCGAGGCCGGCTGCGGCGGCACCAGCGCGTGCAGTACCTCCCACAGCGGCGTGAGGTGCAGCGGGGACATCTCGCGGTACAGCGTCTGGCGCGCGGAGGGGGTGGGGTGGGGAGCGTTCATGGCGTGGGCGGTTGCGCGGCTGGCGCCTCCATGCTGGAAGAAAAGGCTTGCATTGCGACGCGGCGCGCTCTTTAATAAGTATGCATATAGACAAGGCAAGCATCCCCCGGGTTTACCCGAAGAACGGGATGACTACACTTGCCGCGCAAGTCCCAACGCCATGAGCAAGAGTTTCGATTTCCAGGCCGCGCCCGGGCACCTGATCCGGCGCACCCACCAGTTTTCTGTCGCCGTCTTCATGGAGGAGACGGCCGACTTCGACATCACGCCCGTGCAGTTCTCCATCCTGCACGCGCTGATCGACACCCCCGGCACCGATCAGGTCACGCTGGCCGCGCGCGTGGCCTTCGACCCGGCCACTTCGGGCTCGGTCATCGGCCGACTCGAAGCCAAAGGCTGGGTACGACGCGAATCCGACCCGGACGACCGTCGCCGCAAACTGCTCTGGGTCACGCCCGAGGGCGCACAGATCGCCCAGCAGATGAAGCGCGCCGTGCTGCGCACCCAGACCCGCATCCTGGAGCCGCTCAGCGCTGGCGAGCGCGAGCAGTTCATGCGCTTGCTGGGCAAGCTCGTGGCCGGCCACGAGAACAAAGACTGAGTCTCAGTCCGACTTCGCCAGCAGGGTGAAGTGCTCCACTTGGGGCGGGCTGGCGAAGAAGGGCCCGACGATGGCGCGCCACTCGGCGAAGGCCGGCGACTGGCGGAAATGCACCGTGTGGTCTTCCAGCGTCTCCCAGAAGATCATCAGCACATAGCGGTCCGGGTGCTCCACACCCTTGTTGACCTTGAAGCCGCGGTAGCCGCGTGCCTTGCTGATGACCTTGTCCAGGCCGCGCTGGATGGCCTCGTCGAAGGCGGTCTGCTGGTCGGCGTGGATGCGGATGTCGGCGATTTCCAGAATCATGTACGGGTCTCCTCGAGCCGGTTGGCGATGCCCGCATTCTCGCCCAGGCCGCAGCCCCGCGGTATCCTCGCGGCATGAAGCTCTACAACTACTTCCGCTCGTCCGCCTCCTTCCGCGTGCGCATCGCGCTCGCACTCAAGGGCCTGGACTATGCGTACCTGCCCGTGCACCTGGCGCGCGGCGACCAGAAGCAGCCGGCCTACGCCGAGATCTCGCCCGACCGCCTCGTGCCCCTGCTCGAAGAAGACGACGGCACGCGCCTCACGCAGTCCATGGCCATCATCGAGTACCTGGACGAGATCCATCCCGAGCCGCCCCTGCTGCCCGCCGACGCTCTGGGCCGTGCCAGCGTGCGTGCGCTGGCGCAGTCCATCGCCTGCGAGATCCATCCGCTCAACAACCTGCGCGTGCTCAAGTACCTGGTGCGCGAGCTGAAGGTCAGCGAAGACGCCAAGAACACCTGGTACCGCCACTGGGTGCGCGAGGGCCTGGAAGGCTTCGAGCGCCATCTGGTCCAGCTGGCCGCGCAGCGCCAGGCCGCGGGCCTGCCGCCCTCGGTCTACTGCTGGGGTGACACGCCTACGCTGGCCGACTGCTGCCTGGTGCCGCAGATCTTCAACGCCCGCCGCTTCGAGACGAATCTCGACGGTCTGCCGCTGACGCTGGCCGCCTTCGAGGCCTGCATGCGCCACCCGGCCTTCCAGCAGGCCCAGCCCTCGAACTGCCCCGACAACGAACCCTGATCCCTCGCATGCATTCCGACTGGATCACCCCGCAATGGCCCGCGCCGGCCTCGGTGCGTGCGGTCTGCACCACCCGCGCGGGCGGTCGCTCGGTGCCGCCCTATGACAGCCTCAACCTCGGCGACCATGTGGGCGACGATGCGCTGGCCGTCGGCGCCAATCGCGCCGTGCTGGCCCAGGCGCTGGGCGCGCACCCGGTCTTTCTCAAGCAGGTCCATGGCCAGGGCGTGGTCACGCTGGACGCGCACACGCCGCACGGCACCGAGGCCGACGCCTGCCTCACGCGCGAACGCGGCGTGGCCTGCACCATCATGGTGGCCGACTGCCTGCCGCTGCTCTTCACGGATGCGCAGGGCAGCTTCGTGGCCGCCGCGCACGCGGGCTGGCGCGGCCTGGCCGGGCAGGGCGGCGTGGGGGTGCTGGAGTCGCTGCACGCGGCGCTGGGCCGGCCGGCGCGCGAGCTGCTGGTCTGGCTCGGGCCTTGCATCGGCCCGCAGGCCTTCGAGGTGGGCGACGAGGTGCGGGCCGCTTTCGAGGCGCAGGACGTGCGGGCTGCGCTCTGCTTCACCGCCCTGGCGACACCTGGCAAATGGCTGGCCGATCTGCAGGCGCTGGCGCGCCAGCGCCTCAACCGCCTGGGCATCGGCCAGATCTACGGCAACGACGGCACACCATCCTGGTGCACCGTCACGCAGACCTCACGGTTCTTTTCGCACCGGCGCGACCGCGTCAGCGGCCGGCTGGCCGCCTGCATCTGGCGCGCCTGAGGCCTGCTGCGCCGCCTGCCAGGCGGCCAGCTCCTCGGCCTCGCGCTGCTTGCGCAGCTTCTTGCGCGCCGGTGTGCCCAGGATGTAGAGCAGCAGGGCCACCGGCCCCACGCCATAGAGCACGAAGGTGATGACGGCGCCCAGCACGCTGCCCACGGGGCTCGTGGCCTCGGCCACGGCCATCATGAGTGCGACGTAAATCCAGCCGATGGCTATCAGTATCAGGAACATGGGTTAATTGACAAATGTCAGCCTGCTTCAGGGTCAGGCCTGAGATACTGGAAACCAATTCCAGAACGAGGACCCGGTGTGAGACAGGATACCCCCGAATTTTGGGCCCAGGCGGCGCAGCAGTTCCAGCAGGCCTGGAGCCAAGTCTGGCAACCCTATCAGACCTCGCCCGCTGCGGCCATGACCGGCCTGCCGGCCCTGCCCGAACTCATGGTCTCGGTGCCGTCCGACAAATTGCAGGCCCTGCAGCAGCAGTACCTGCAGGACATGACGGCCCTGATGCAGGGCGCCGGCCCTGCCGCCAGCAGCGACCGCCGCTTCGCCGCCCCGGCCTGGGCCGAGAACCCCTATGCCTCGATGGCCGCTTCGGCCTACCTGCTCAATGCGCGTTTCCTCATGCAACTGGCCGATGCCGTGCAGGCCGACGAGAAGACCCGCGCGCGCATCCGCTTCGCCGTGGAGCAGTGGGTGGCGGCCAGCGCGCCCAGCAACTATCTGGCCTTCAATGCCGAGGCGCAGCGCAAGGCCATCGAAACGAAAGGCGAGAGCATCGCCAAGGGCCTGCAGAACCTGCTGCACGACCTGGGCCAGGGCCATGTGAGCATGACGGACGAGAGCCGTTTCGAGGTCGGCAAGAACGTGGCCACGAGCGAGGGCGCCGTGGTCTACGAGAACGAGCTCTTCCAGCTCATCGAGTACAAGCCGCTGACCGACAAGGTCTACGAGCGCCCCTTGCTGCTGGTACCGCCCTGCATCAACAAGTACTACATCCTCGACCTGCAGCCCGACAACTCGCTGATCCGCTACGCCGTGGACCAGGGCCACCGCACCTTCGTGGTCAGCTGGCGCAACCCGGACGAGTCCCTGGGCCACAAGACCTGGGACGACTACATCGAGGATGCCGTCATCAAAGCCATCCATGTGGCCCAGGAGATCAGCGGGGCCGATCAGATCAACGCCCTGGGCTTCTGCGTGGGCGGCACCCTGTTGGGCACAGCCCTGGCCGTGCTGGCCGCACGCGGCGAGAAGCCGGTGCACAGCCTCACGCTGCTCACCACCTTCCTCGATTTTTCCGACACGGGGATCCTCGACGTCTTCATCGACGAAGCCATGGTCAAGCTGCGCGAACAGCAGATGGGGCAGGGCGGTCTCATGGCCGGGCGTGACCTGGCCTCCACCTTCAGCTTCCTGCGGCCCAACGACCTGGTCTGGAACTACGTCGTCGGCAACTACCTCAAGGGCGAAACCCCGCCGCCCTTCGATCTGCTCTACTGGAACAGCGACAGCACCAACCTGCCCGGGCCCTTCTACGCCTGGTACCTGCGCAACACCTATCTGGAAAACAACCTCCCCAAGCCCGGCAAGCTAACGGTCTGCGGCCAGAAGGTGGAACTGCGCAAGCTCGATCTGCCGGTCTATATCTACGGCTCGCGCGAAGACCACATCGTGCCCATCGGTGGCGCCTACGCCAGCACCCAGCTGCTGCCGGGCAAGAAGCGTTTTGTCATGGGCGCTTCGGGCCACATCGCGGGTGTGATCAACCCGCCCGAGAAAAAGAAACGCAGCCACTGGATCCGCAAGGACGGCAAGCTGCCCAAGACGCTGGACGCCTGGCTGGAAGGCGCGGAAGAACACGCCGGCAGCTGGTGGCCCGACTGGGCCGCCTGGCTCCAGGCCCAGGCTGGCAAGCAGATCGCCGCCCCCAAAAAATACGGCAAAGGCAGCAAGTACAAGGCCATCGAGGCCGCCCCGGGCCGCTACGTGAAGCAGCGCGCCGAATAAATCCACCGGACCACAGGAGACCCATCATGGAAGACATCGTCATCGTTGCCGCCACCCGCACCGCCGTGGGCAAGTTTGGCGGCGCACTCGCCAAGACCCCGGCCACCGAACTCGGCGCCCTCGTCATCAAGGAGCTGCTGGCGCGCAGCAAGCTGGAGATGGGCCAGATCGGTGAGGTCATCCTGGGCCAGGTGCTGGCCGCTGGCGCGGGCCAGAACCCGGCTCGCCAGGCCCTGATCAAGAGCGGCCTGCCCAAGGAAACCCCGGCCCTGACCATCAACGCCGTCTGCGGCTCCGGCCTCAAGGCCGTGATGCTG
>CAMLNH010000116.1 GCA_946481355.1 uncultured Curvibacter sp. | reverse complement strand
CCCTGGCCGAGCTGCAGGATGTGCTTGATCGGCACCTTGGTGCGGCCGAGTTCGACCGAGAGCTGGACCGGGATGTCCAGCACCATGTTGATGTCCGCCGCGGGAGTGTCGCCGGCCGAGGGGCGCGGTGCATCGCCGCTGAGCACACCACCGGGCTCGTGGCCGTCACCGGCGCCGGAGGCCTTCTGCTCCTGCAGGGCTTCGGCCCAGTCGGCCATGCCGTCGTCTTCGGGCTTCTGGGTTTCTTCAACTGCCATAGCGTTCCCCTAACCAGTTGCTGTCATTGCCGCGCAGGCACTTGTCGATGCGGATGGCGTACTTGGCGTTGTGCGTGCCGTACTGGCATTCGAACACGGGCACGCCGTCCACCGAGGCCTCGATGCGCGGCTGGCGCTCGAGTTCGATGAAGTCGCCCGGCTTCATGGCCAGCAGCTCCTCCACCGTGGCGTCGGCACGGGCCAGCTCGGCCACCAGCGTGACCTCGGCAGCCTGGATTTCGCGCGTGAGCACATTGACCCAGCGGCGATCGACTTCGATCGAGTCCCCTTGGGTCGACGAATACAGCACGTCGCGGATGGGCTCCATCGTGGCGTACGGCATGCAGAAATGGACCGAGCCCGTGATCTCGGCGATCTCCAGCTGGAAGCTGGTGGAGATCACGATCTCGCTGGGCGTGGCGATGTTGGCGAACTGCGGCTGCATCTCGCTGCGCTGGTAGTCCAGCTCCAGCGGGTAGATGCCACGCCAGGCCTTCTTGTATTCCTCGGCAATCACGTCGACCAGGCGGTTGATCACGCGCTGCTCGGTGGCCGAGAAATCACGCCCTTCGATGCGGGTCTGGAACTTGCCGATACCGCCGTAGAGCGTGTCGATCACGCCGAACACCAGGGCCGGCTCGCAGACGATCAGGCCGTTGCCGCGCAGCGGGCGGATGGCCATGATGTTGAAGTTGGTCGGCACCGCCAGCTCGCGCAGGAAGGCGCTGTAGCGCTGCACCTGCACCGGCCCCACCGAGATTTCGGGGCTGCGGCGGATGAAGTTGAACAGGCCGATGCGCAGGTTGCGGGCGAAGCGCTCGTTGACGATCTCCATGGTCGGCATGCGTCCGCGGACGATGCGTTCCTGGCTCGACATGTTGTAGGCGCGGATCTCTCCGGCCTCGGCGACTTCCTCGACGGCCTTCTGGCTTTCGCCGGTGACGCCCTCCAGCAGGGCGTCGACTTCTTCCTGGGAAAGAAACGATTCGCTCATGGTTGCGTCATCCCTGCCTGCTCACTGCACGATGAAACTGGAGAACAGAACGCCGCGCACCGGGTTGCCGTTGCCGGCATCTTTGGCGTTCTTCTTGCCCTTGGCCGGCGCGGGCTTGCCGAAATGGCGCGAGGCGGCCGCCTGCACATCCGCCGCCAGCTTTTCCTTGCCTTCGCGGCTCAGCAACTCGTCAGCCGTGCGCTGCGACACCAGCAGCAGCACGTCGCTGCGGATGGTGGGCAGGTAGGCCTTGACCTTCTCCAGCTCCAGCGCACTGGTGATCTCCAGCGTGATGCCGATCTGCGCGACGCGCTCGCCACCGGGATCAGCCAGATTGACCACCATATTGTCCAGCGGCAGGTAGGTAGGCGGCCCGCTGGGCTCGGCCACGGCGACCACCTCTTCCTCTTCGTCCTCGTCCAGCGCAGCAGCCTGCTGCTTGCTCAGGTAGAGCCAGCCGCCGGCCAGCGCCGCCACCAGCACCACGAGCACCGCCACGATGACCAGCATCTTCTTGCTCTTGGGCGGTTCGGCGGCTTCGGCTTCTGGGGATTTGGTGGCCACGGAGGGGTCCTCAACATCAACTGGCTGGATCACGGGCCATGCACGTCATGCCGCGCACGGTCCGCCTTTGGATTCGATTATTCTGGACGTCGCTGTCTACGATACCCCGATTAAGGGCAAAAAACCATGCCAATCCGGGCCTACGGTCCGGGGTCGGCTCAGACATAGAGGTCCAGCGAGCGGCCCGACGGCAGCGCGCTGCGCGTACCTGCGGCAGGCGCCGGCCCTTCCACCACGGCCTCCACCTGGGCCTGGCGCAGACCGGCGCGACCGCGCTCGGAGGGCTGTTCCTGCCCGCCCTGGGACCCCGAGCTGCCCACGGACATGCCGGCCAGCGTCAGGCCTTCGCGTTCCAGCATCTCGCGCAGATGCGGCATGGCGTCCTGCAGCACCTGGCGCGTCTGCGCCTGCTCGGCCCTGAATTCGATGCGAGCCTCCTGGCCCTGCAGATCGATGCTCACATGGATAGGCCGCTCGTCGATGCCTTCGACCTCCAGCTCGGCGCTCTGCGCGCCACGGCCCACGTGGTAGCTCACCTGCTCGGCTACGCGCATCTCGGTCGTCAGGCCCGCGTCCGGTGCCACGGCCGGCACATCCAGTCGCGCCCCGTCGAGCGCAGCCACGCCGCCCCAGGCGCCCATTTCACCCACGCGTGCACCATGCCTGTCGGCCTGCCGCTCCAGAAAGGGTCGCAGGCCGCCTTCACCCAGGCCCGAAGCCAGCAGGGCCTGGGGCGACGCACCCGCGGGCGCGGGCGCGTCGGTGATCTGCCAGCCCAGCCGCGCGGCCACGTCCTCGCCGCGCGGGGCCTGGGCCGTGCGGGCCGCTTCGGCCGCCTGGCTGCGCTGCTGTGCCAGGCGCTGGGCCCAGCCGGCCTGGCGCAGCAGCGGCTGGACTTCGCTCACCGGCTCGGCCGGGTCTGCTGGCGACAGACTGGCGTCGGAGGCGGTATTGGTGTTCGCGTTTGTGTTCGTGGGCTGCAGCGTGTCGGCCGGCAAGGCCGGGACATCGCTCCTGCCCCGTGCGCCGGCCACCCCTCTGGCCACCACCGCGCCCTCTCCTGCGGCCGGTGTCGGGGCCAGACGGATCTGTTCGGTCGGCGGCGGGGCCGGCGGCGTGGGCAGCACCAGCGGCTCGCTCAGGGACTGCGCGGTCTCCGCCGCCAGCAACGCAGCGTCATCACCGTCGGCCGCCGGCTGCTCAGCCTGGCCTTGCGGCAGTTGCAGACCCAGAGAAGCGTCGACCGGCAGTTCGTCAGCGCCCAGGCTCATCAGCAGGGCGGCAAAGCCGCCAGCTTCGCCAGCGCCCGCAGGCTTGCGGGCGGCACCTGCACCGGCCATGCCCTGGGCCGCCTTGGGTGCGCCCGTGCTCACAGAATGTTCTACGCTCATAGGGTATCTCCAGTCATGCGACGCGCCGGCGCGCCGGCGCGCCGGCGCGGGTGTAGGCGAGGACCGCCAGTTCGTCCATCTGTTTCTGTTCGCGCCGGGCATCGAGCTGCGCACGTGTCGCCAGCTTTTTCTCCAGCAGTTGCTGCAGGGCCTTGAGCCGCACCTCTTTCTGCACCCGCTGCAGGCGCGCGGCCTCGGCCTGGCGCTCCAGGTCGCTGACCACCCCGCTTTGCAGGCCGGCCGCGTGGCGCAGGCGCTGCATGAAGTGCTGGTGGTGCTGCATCAGCTCGGCACTCACCGTGACAGCGGCAGCCGTGGCCCAGCGGGCCTCGGTGTCGGCGGCATAGCTTTCAAGCTGCTCCAGCTGTCCCCGGGCAAACTGCACGCCGCGGCGCGCCTGCTGCCAGGCCTGGTCGGCCTGATCGCGTGCGCGTTCGGCCACCTCGATGGCCAGGGCCAGGCTCTTCAGCGCCGACATGGCAGCCTCCGGCAGGTATCAGTCTGTGCGTTCATGGGAAGGCCTCCTCGCGCTGGATGGCCGCGCCCATGGCCTGCAGGCTGTCGGCAAAGCCGGCGCCGGCATACATGTCCTGGCGCAGGAAGTCATCCATGGACTCGTGCAGGCGGATGGCCTCGTCCAGCGCCGGGTCGGAACCGTGGACATAGGCGCCGATCTGCACCAGATCGCGCCCGCGCTCGTAGCGCGAGGCGATGGCGCGGAACTGGCGTGCCAGCTCGAAATGTTCACGGCTCACCACGTTGTGCATCACGCGCGAAGCGGACTGCGCGATGTCGATGGCCGGGTAGTGGCCGGCCTCGGCCAGCGCGCGTGTGAGCACGATGTGCCCGTCCAGGATGGCGCGCGCAGCGTCGGCGATCGGGTCCTGCTGGTCGTCGCCCTCGGCCAGAACTGTGTAGAAGGCGGTGATCGAACCCACGCCGTTGAGGCCGTTGCCGCTGCGTTCCACCAGCTGCGGCAGACGCGCGAAGCACGACGGCGGGTAACCCTTGGTGGCCGGCGGCTCGCCCACGGCCAGCGCGATCTCGCGCTGCGCCATGGCATAGCGCGTGAGCGAATCCATGAGCAGCAGCACGTGCCGGCCCTGGTCACGAAAGTACTCGGCCACGCCCGTGGCATAGCTCGCGGCCTGCATGCGCAGCAAGGGCGGCGAGTCGGCGGGCGCCGCGACCACGACGGAACGCGCGCGGCCTTCCTCGCCCAGGATGTCCTCGATGAATTCCTTGACTTCACGGCCCCGCTCGCCGATCAGGCCGACGACGATGACGTCAGCCTGGGTATAGCGCGCCATCATGCCCAGCAGCACGCTCTTGCCCACGCCGGCACCGGCAAACAGGCCCAGGCGCTGGCCGCGTCCCACGGTGAGCAAGGCGTTGATGGAACGCACGCCGGTGTCCAGCGCATCGCGCACGGGCGCGCGGTCCATGGCGTTGATGGGGCTGCGGTCCAGCGGGCGGGACACCACATTGATCAGAGGACCGCGCCGGTCCATGGGCTCGCCATGCGCGTCCACCACGCGGCCCAGCAGGCCGGCGCCCAGCGGCAGACGCAGCTGGCCCTGGGCGTACACGGCAGGCTGGGCCTGCGGGCCGTCGCCCAGGCGCGGCGTCGCGACATAGGGCGCGGTAGGCACCACACTGGCCCCACTGGACAGGCCCTGCACGTCGCCGGCCGGCATGAGGTAGGCGCGGTCGCCCGAAAACCCCACGACCTCGGCCAGCACCGGCGTCTGCTTGCCCTGGCTGATCAGGCACTGCGAACCCACGGGCGCGCGGATGCCCACGGCCTCCAGCACCAGGCCCGTCAGGCGCGTGAGCGTGCCGCCGGCTTCCAGCGTGCTCTGCGGCACCGCCGCCTGCTGGCGTGCGGTGTCGAGAAAATCGCGCCAGCGCGCGCCGGGTTCAAGGCTGCTCATCGCCACCCTCCTCCCAGCTCAGGTTCTGGCCCAGACGGCCGATGGCACGCGCCCAGCGCTTTTCCAGCCGGCCATCGATGACCGTGCCGGCCGACTCGACCAGACAGCCGCCGCGCGTGAGGCCGGGGTCGGGTTGCAGGGTCAGCGGCAGATTCGGGTATTCCTCGTTCAGCACGTCCTGCAGCACATCCAGATCCAGCGGGTGCAGCTTGATCTGCACCGCCTTGCTGTCCGAGAACAGCTGGCCCAGGGCCTCGCGGATCACGGGCAGCAGCACATTGGGGTTGCTTGCAATTTCGTGCCGCAGCACCTGGCGCGCCAGCTCACAGGCCAGCTCCAACACGGCCTGGCCGGCCATCTGCTCGGCCGCCTCCAGCTGCGTGCGCGCGGACTCGATCAACGCGCCGAACTGCTGCGCCGTTTCGCGGCCCTGGCCGGCGATGTAGTCGCTGATCTGTTTCTGCGCGCCCATGAGGGTCTGGGCGCGCCCCTGCTCGAAGCCCTGGGCATAACCGTCGGCGTGCGCCTGCTGGCGCGCGCCCTCCAGGTGCTCGCTGAGTTCACGCTCGCGCGTCTGCTGCTCCAGCAGCAGGGCCGCGGCGTCCACGTCGGCGAAGCTCCAGCGTGAGACGGCGTCGATGTCCTCGCCGGGGATGAAACGGGTGGTGGAGCGCATGCTTCAGTCTCGCTGCTACGGGTTCAGACCATGGCGTCGTCGCCGCCACCGCCGATGACGATCTGGCCCTCGTCGGCCAGGCGGCGCACGATCTTGAGGATTTCCTTCTGCTGCGCCTCGACTTCGGACAGGCGCATGGGGCCGCGCGACTCCAGATCCTCGCGCAGCGACTCGGCCGCACGGGAGGACATGTTGGAGAGGAACTTGTCGCGCAGCTCGGGGCTGGCGCCCTTGAGTGCAACGATGAGCGACTCGGACGCCACTTCCTTGAGGATCATCTGGATGGCCTTGTCGTCGAGCTTCATCACGTCGTCGAACACGAACATCTTGTCCATGATCTTCTGCGCCAGATCCGGGTCGTGGCTGCGGATGGATTCGAGCACCGTGCCCTCGATCACCGTGCCCATGAGGTTGATCATCTCGGCCGCGGTCTTGATGCCGCCCAGCGAGGCCTTGCGGATCTTGTCGCCGCCGGCCAGCACCTTGAACAGCACCTCGTTGAGGTCCTTGAGCGCGGTGGGCTGGATACCCTCCATGGTGGCGATGCGCAGCATGACCTCGTTGCGCTGACGCTCGGTCAGGTTCTTGAGGATGTCGGCCGACTGGTCGAAGTCCAGGTGCACCAGGATGGCCGCCACGATCTGCGGATGCTCGTTGCGCAGCAGTTCGGCCACCGACAGCGGGTCCATCCACTTCAGGCTCTCGATGCCCGAAACGTCGCCGCCCTGCAGGATGCGATCGATCAGCAGGGCGGCCTTGTCATCACCCAGGGCGCGCTTGAGCACGGAGCGCACATAGTCGCCCGAGTCGGACACCAGCAGGCTCTGCGCAGCCGCGATGTTGGTGAACTTGGTCACCACATCATCGACGCGCTCACGCGTGATGGACTTGGTCTTGGCGATCGCCTCGCCCAGCTTCTGCACTTCCTTGGGCGAAAGATGCTTGAAGACCTCGGCGGCCTCCTCCTCCCCCAGGGACATGAGGAGGACCGCGGCGTCCTGCAGACCGTCGTCAGATGTAGCCATGGTCGTGTCAGAGGTTTGCCAGGGCGCCGCCCTGACCTTCGCCGCTGATCCAGCCCTTGACGATGCCGGCCACGGCTGCGGGGTTGTCGCGGGTGAGCTTGCGGGCGTCTTCGAGCGCGCGCTCGCCCGGGGTCGGACCGGCGGGCTTTTCCTCCGGTGCCTCCAGTTGCGGGCGGTCCGGCTCCTCGGCCAGCATGGCGTCGAGCTGCGGGCGCTTCCTGGCCGGCGTGGTCAGGGACTTGAGCGCCGGGCGGATCACGCCGAACAGCACCAGCAGGGCCAGCAGCAGGGTACCCAGCGGCCAGGCGAAGCTGCGCGCCAGCTCCTGCACTTCGGGCTGCTTCCACAGCGGCACCTCGGGCAAGTCGATCTTGTCCTGGGCAAACGGCGCGTTCATGAGGTTCACAGAGTCCCCCCGGTCCTGGCTGAAACCGATGGTTTCACGCACCAGCGCCGTCATTCTCTCAAGCTGCTGCTCCGACAGGGGAATCACCGTGGTCTTGCCCTTGGCATCGGTCTCGCTGCGGTGGTTGACCACCACGGCCGCGCTCAGGCGCTTGATCACGCCGCTGCCGGCGCGCACCACGCGCACCGTCTTGTCGACTTCGTAATTGATGATGGATTCACGCCGCGTGCTCACGGGCGCGGCCGGTGCGGCAGCACCTGCCGCTGCACCGGGGGCGCCGGGCGCTGCGGGCGCCAGGGCCTGGGCCGGGGCGTTGACGGGCGCAGCGTTGGGACCGGGCGGCTGGTTGCTCACGGCACCGGGCACGCCCGCAGGACCGGCCGGGCCGGGGTTGCTGCTTTCCAGCAGCTGCTGGCTGCGGATGGTGCCGGCGTCAGGCGTCTGGTTGGGCTTGTGCACCTCGGAAGTCTGTTCGCTCTGCGAAAAATCGACCTCGGCTGTGACCTGGGCTTTGACGTTCTGGCGCCCGACCACGGGCTCCAGGATATCGAGGATGCGCTGACGATACAGTGCCTCGATCTGCTGCACATACTGCAGCTGCTGGCTGTCGGCGCCGCCGGCCGCGCCATCGGGACCACTGCCGGTCTGGGAAAGCAGCTTGCCCGTGTCATCGAGCACGCTGACCGCCTCGGGCTTCATTTCGGGCACGCTGGACGAGACCAGGTGCACGATGCCGGCGATCTGGCTGCGGTCCAGCGGACGACCCGGGTGCAGGCTCAGCAGCACCGAGGCGGAGGGCTTCTGCTGTTCGCGGAAGAATCCGTTCTGATTGGGCAAGGCCAGGTGCACACGCGCGCTCTGCACCGAGGACAGGGCCTGGATGGAGCGCGTGAGCTCGCCTTCGA
>CAMLNH010000115.1 GCA_946481355.1 uncultured Curvibacter sp. | reverse complement strand
CGGGCGTGGACATGGCCAAGCTCAAGGTGGAGTTCCTGCAGCACTACAAGGCCAAACACGGCCACACCATCAAAGATCGGCTGGTGGGCCAGTTGCCAGATTACGCACGTCATGCCGCCAGAATCGCCCCGCTGCTCAATCTGCGCGACAAGATCCCGCTCATGGCCCAGCTGAGTGAAAAGCTTTTCGGCTTCTCCGCCAAGCGCAGCCTGCCTCAGTGGCAGCGCCGGCATTTCTTCAACACGCCGGTGCAGAGTGCGACGCGCGAGGAAGTACTGACGGCTACCAAACCCGTGGTCCTCTTCGTCGATACCTTCAATGGTTACTTCGAATCCGAGAACGCCCACGCCGCCTTGCAGGTGTTGCAGGCCGCCGGCTATACCGTGCACGTGACGACCAAGAAGACGGAAGATGGCAAGCACCTCTGCTGCGGCCGCACCTTGCTCTCCGCCGGCATGGTCGATCAGGCCAAGGCCAAGGCGCGCGAAGTGGTGGAGAGCCTCTTGCCTTTCGCCGAGAAAGGTATCGCCATCGTGGGCCTGGAGCCGAGCTGCCTGCTGACCCTGCGTGACGAGCATCTGGTGATGGGGCTGGGCGAGGGCGCGCAACAGATCGCCAGACAGACCCTGCTGTTCGAAGAGTTCCTGGCCCGCGAGGCCAAGGCCGGCCAGTTGGAGATCTTCCGTGCCAAGCTCAAGCCCGTGAACCAGCCCGTGCTGCTGCACGGCCACTGCCACCAGAAGGCCTTCGCCGCCGTCACGCCCGTGATGGAGGTGCTCTCACTGATCCCCGGTGCCAAGCCCGAACTCATCGAATCGAGCTGCTGCGGCATGGCCGGCAGCTTCGGCTACGAGGCCGAGCACTACGCGGTTTCCATGCAGATGGCCGAGGCCGCGCTGTTGCCCGCCGTGCGCACCAGACCCGATGCGATTGTGGTGGCCGACGGCACGAGTTGCCGGCACCAGATTGCGGATGGGGCGCAGCGGGAGGCGGTGCATGTGGCGAAACTGTTGCTGGGACTGCTCGGCTAAACCTTGGGGCTCAGGTCTTCCCAGGCAGATCGCAGACAGCACAGAAGCTCTCGCGTTCGCTTCATGCACACTCAGTATCTTCCGCCTGCTGTCTGTACAAGAACCGCGCCGGTGTTCGCGGTCCTGCCCGGCACCGCGGTGGGTCATCTGCTTTCCTGAGCCAGCCAGTCGTCCTCGCCATCTTGCGTCTCATGAAGCTCTTCTCCGCGCGGCGGTCTCTGCCCGTACGGCGCCAGGCCCTTGCGCTCGTGCTGTCCCTGGCCGTGCATGTGCTGGCGTTCATGACGGTACAGCATCGGTCCGAGCACCGGCCCGAGCCTGCGTGGCCCGTGGACGAGGTCATGGTGCTCGAAGTGGCGCCCGTGTCCGCGGAGCCGGCCCGCTCCGAGCCCGGGGCGGAGATGCCGGGCCCGTTGGCCGCACCCCTCGCTGCGGCCGGCCCCAAGCCGGAACGCGAGCCCGCTTTCATGGTGGCGCCACCGGTTCCGACTGCGCGGGAGTGGGCTCTGGCCAGCACGTACAAGCTCAAGAACAGCAAGCGCTATCGCTACACCTGGGGCCAGCAGGTGCGCAGCATGATGGGCACGGCTTACGAAGGTGCGGATCAAGGGCGGGTGCGCTTTCGCATCGAAATCGCACCCGACGGGCGCCTGACGCAGCTGGAGACGCTGTGGTCGACCTCGCCGGTCGCGGAACGTCTGGCGCGCCAGGCGGTGCAGGCCATGCCGCCGCTGCCGCCGACTCCGACAGGACAGCCCCTCATCTTCGAGCAGACCATCGCCTTCCAGCCCTTTGATTCAGGTGGGCCGCCGATCTACAGGAACGACTGCTTGCCCGATCCCCCGGCATTTCGCAATCCCTTCGCCTGGGACGGCCATGCACCATCGGTGCGCGCCGCAGCAACTCCGGCGCAACAACCCGCCCCCCTGGCCTTGGAGGAATGCTTGAAAAGCCTGCCCGAGGACACGGTCGAGGCAGAGAGCGCGCATGACCGGCGGCAGCTGGAGCAGTGGAGCTCAAGCCGGCTGGGACGTTAGGGCCGGGTTGCGTTTACGTTTACGTTTCTGCCGATCACATAGCGGGTCCGCCGCATAAACTAGGGCCTGAATCACCTGGCCCAGCTGCGGCCAGCACCGTACCGTTCAAGCGCATGAGTTCATCCCCGTCACCCTCCAGCACCCGGCAGGACCAGTCCCCGACCCGCCTGTATGCCACGCGGCTCAATGCGTCCATCGTGCTGATCTGCGTGCTGGCCATCGCGGCCATCTGGTGGGTGGCTCAGTACCGCATCACGATCGAGCGGCAGCAGGCGCTGGAGACAGCCCTGCACGCCAGTGCCAAGCTGGCCGCAGCCTATGAGCAGCAGGTCTATCGCACGCTCAAGGCGGCCGAGCAGGTAGCGGCCTTCGTGCGTGAGCAGTCCCTGCGCCAGGCCGCGCGCCTGCCCCTGGGCGCGTGGGTGCAGCAGGGCGTGATCCGCGAGGCCATGTTCAACATCATCAGCGTGGTGGATGAGCGCGGCGAGATCGTCAGCAGCAGCCACGCGACAGGCCGCGTCAACTATGCAGATCGCGATTTCTTCCGCCTGCAGCGCGAGAGCCGGGGCGACGTGCTCTTCGTGAGCGCGCCGGTGCTTGGCCGCGTCTCGGGGCGCTGGCAGGTGCCCATGTCGCTGCGCATCACGCGCGCCGACGGCAGCTTCGGCGGCGTGGTGGTGATGTCGGTGGAACCTGAGAACTTCACCGCCTTCTACGGCGAGGCCGATCTGGGTGCCCAGGGTCTGCTGGAACTGAGCGGACTCGACGGCGTGGTACGCGCGCGCAAGATCGGACAGGAGAGCCGCTTCGGCATGGATGCCCGGCGCCTGCCCTGGCTGCAGCGTCAGCTGACGCAAGCGCAAGGGGCCTACATGGACGACGGGCAGGAGGTGGACGGCGTGGCGCGTCTGCTCAGCTATCGCCGCATGGACGGCTACCCGATGCTGGTGGCGGTGGGCACGACCCTGGACGATGCGCTGGCGCCGATACAGCAGCGCCACATCCGCTATCGGCTGTGGGCGGCCGGCATCAGTGCGCTGCTGCTGGTGCTCGCGGGCCTGTTGTTGCGGCGCCGTCGCTAACGCCGTCCCCCAAGGAGTCGGCGGCTCAGCGCACTGGCCGCGGCCGGCAAGGTCCAGCAGAGCCAGGCCGACCAGGCCACATGGCTCACAAAGTGCGCGCCGCGCAGCACCTGGGCTGTGCCATAGGCCAGACCGGTGCCCAGCGCATAGAGCAGCCAGCGCCGGGCCCGCGCGGGCCGGCTGTGGCGCCAGACGAAGTAGAGCGCGATGAAGGCAAAGCCCGCCACCGCATGGCCCGAGGGAAAGCAGTGCCCGGGGCCGAGATCCGGTACCCCCCAGTCCCAATGCGAGACATAGCGCGCGCTGCCGCCGAAGGCCGCCAGGTCCCACGGACAGCTGGTGGTGGCGCTGCGCTTGAGGGCCGGCACGGCAGCGAGGTTGAGCAGTACCGCACCCACGCCGGCCCAGGGCAGGTGCCGGGCATCGGTCTCGTGCATGGGCCGCAGGGCGTGGAGCATCAGGATCAGCAGCGTGCCGGCCGCCAGCAGACGGCCACCTTCATGCAGCAGGGTGCGCGTGAGCCAGGCCTCGCGCCAGGGAAAGCCGCGCGCGTTGGCAAGGGCCTGGGTGACGGCCAAGTCCAGCCCGCTGGCGTCCCAGGCCAGCACGAGCAGCAGCGTGGCCAGTGTCACGGCCAGATCGCGCGGACCTCGGCGTGCCTCGGAGGCCATCGTCAATGGATGTCCGGTGCCAAGGTGGTGGCCCGTGCGGTCTGGCAACCGGCGCTCAGGTCCCAGGCTGGTTCATAGACGCGGCTGCGCACGTCCAGCAGGCCGAGCACGGTGTGGAAGAGGTGGTCGTGTTGCACGGGCGCGGCGGCATGGTGGCGCAGGCAGGCCGGGTCCAGTCCGCTGTGTGCGCGCCAGCCTTCGGACCACCAGAGCGTCATGGGCACGCGGGTCTGCTCGTCCGGGGCGATGGCATAAGGCATGCCGTGCAGGTACAGGCCTTTCTCGCCCAGCGACTCGCCGTGGTCGGAGACGTAGAGCATGAAGCTGTCCACGCGATCGGCGTGGGTCTGCAGCGTGCCGATGAGGCTGGCGAGCACGTGGTCGGTGTAGAGCAGGGCGTTGTCGTAGGCGTTGACGATCTCTTCGCGCGAGCACAGGCGCAGGTCGTCCTGCTCGCAGGCGGGCTGGAAGCGCGCGTAGGCCGCAGGGTAGCGCCGGAAGTACGAGGGCCCGTGGTTGCCCAGCATGTGCAACACCCAGACCTGGGTGCCCGAGGCTTGCACCAGGCGCGCGTCCAGCCCGGCCAGCAGGCCCTCGTCCACGCAGCGGCCTTCGGCGCACAGGCCCGGCGGGTTGAGCGCGGCTACGCTGTCCTGCGGCAGGCCGTCGCATACGCCCTTGCAGCCTGACTGGTTGTCGCGCCAGTGCACGGCCACACCGGCCTGTGCCAGCAGGTGCAGCAGTGATTCGCTGCCGCGGATGCGCGCCTCGTCGTAGTCGCGCCGACCCACGGGCGCAAACAGGCAGGGTACGGAGACCTCGGTGTTGGTGCCGCAGCTCGTGACCGCGTCGACGTTCAGCACGGGCAGGCGGGCGAGTTCGGGCGTGGTCTGCCGCGCATAGCCCGACAGTCCCCAGTTGGCAGTCCGGGCCGTCTCGCCGATCACGAGCACCAGCACGCGCGGGCGCTGGCTGGGCGCGGCGCCCAGCCAGGCGTGCGCATCGAGAGGCTGGCGCGGCTGCAGAGTGTCGCGCGATTCATGGGCCAGCACGGAGCCCACGGACCACAGCAGATTGGCGGGCGTGGCCAGGTAGCGCAGTTCGCGGTGGTTGCGCATGAGCGAGGCGAGGGGCTGGAAGATGGCCAGGAGCACGGCCAGCAGCAGCAGCACCGCGCCACCGATCAGCGCAGCGCGGCGCAGCATGGCCCTGCGCCAGCTTTGCGGGGCGATCTGCACCTTGTGCAGCAGCAGCAGGGGCAGGCCGGCGTAGAGCAGCAGGTGCACGAGCAGCGCGCCCGACCAGAGTTCACGCGCTTCGGCCACGTCGGTGCGGAGTACGTTGCGCACCATGCTCGGGTCCAGGTAGATGCCGTAGGCCTGCATGAACCAGCTGCTGGCGGCGGTGGCGATGAGCAGCAGGCTGAGCACGGGCTTGGCCGTGCGGCGGTGTGCCACGAGCGAGAGCAGCAGCACGTGCAGACCGAACAGGCCGAAGGCGAGAGCGGCCAGAAAGCCCCAGGTGGAGCCCTCGGCCCAGGGCCGGCCCTGGCGCGCCGCCTCGAAGAACAGGCCGTTGGCCGAGAGCACCCAGTACAGGCTGGCGAGCACGATGAGGTGCTCGATGGCGATGGGCCGCAGGCGGGCGGTGGGGGCGGTGATGCTGGACATGCGCCGATTGCGCCGCGCCAGCCTGAAGCGGACCTGAAGAGGAGCGGCCCTCGCATCTGCTAAGGTCGCCCCCATCATGCGGCTGCTGCTGATCGAAGACGACGAAACCCTGGGCGGAGGTCTGGCCGACTTCCTGCGTGCCGAGGGCCATGTGGTCGATTGGTGCCGCAGCCTGCTGGCAGTGGACGCACTGCGCGGCGAGCCTTTCGACGCCCTGCTGGTGGACTGGCAGCTGCCCGACGGCTCGGGCCTGCAGTGGCTGCGCCAGCGTCGTGCGCGTGGCGATGCCACGCCCGCCCTGGTGCTTACTGCACGTGACCGTCTGCACGAGCGCATCGAGGGCCTGGACAGCGGGGCCGACGACTATCTGGTCAAACCCTTTGCACCCGAGGAGCTGGCGGCGCGGCTGCGCGCCGTGAGCCGCCGCCATGCCGGTGCGGCCACCTCGCGCCGCCGCATGGGTGAGGTGGAACTGGACCTGGGCGCCCACGCGGCCTGGCGCGAGGGCCAGCGTGTGGACCTGACGGCACGCGAGTGGGCCGTGCTGGAGGCGCTGGTGCTGCGCGCCGGGCGCATCGTGCCCAAGGCCGATCTGGAGCGCCTGGTGCTGGGCTTCGAGGCCGAACTGGCCAGCAATGCGCTGGAAGTCCATGTGTCGGCCCTGCGGCGCAAGCTGGGGGCCACGCTGATCGAAACGGTGCGCGGCCTAGGCTACCGGGTGCCGGTGGAGGTCTGATGACGCAAACCTTGCCCTCCATCGGCCGTCGCCTCGCCCGCACCCTGCTGGTGGGGGCTGCGTTGTGGAGCGTGGCCATTTCGCTGGCGGTCTGGCTGGCGGTGCGCCATGAGGTGCGCGAGTTGCTGGACGACACCCTGCAGGGCGCGGCCGAAGCCATGCAGGCCACGCTGGACGACAGTCCCGACGCGGCGGGCCCTCGGGTCGTCGCACCCGCGCAGGCCAGCAGCCGCTACGCCTGGCAGCTCGTGGATTACACGGCAGGCCCGGTGCCGCGCCTGCTGCAGGCGTCGTCGCGCGCGCCGGCGCAGCCGTTCAGCGCCACGCCAGCCCCGGGCTTTGCCGACCGGCCGGGCTGGCGTGTCTATGGCGCGGCAATGGAGGGCGGCGGAACGATGCTCTATGTGGCGCAATCGCAGGACGAGCAGATGGAGGCCGTCTGGGAAGTGGTGTTCAACGCCGCGCTGGCCACGCTGACCGTGGCCTTGCTGATGTACCTCTGGCTGCGCCTGCGCGTGGCGCGCGAACTGCTACCGCTGCAGCATCTGTCGGACCGCTTGCGTGGCCACGACCTGCTGGCGCCCGGGGCCACGCTGGGCCCGGCCGAGCGCGAGGAGCTGCAGCCCATGCATCAAGCGCTCGACGAGCTGGCCACGCAGCTGGCCCGCCGGCTGGCGCAGGAGCGGGCCTTCAGCGCGCATGCGGCCCATGCCTTGCGCACGCCGCTGGCGGGCATGGACGCGCAGCTGGCCGTGGCCTTGCGCGAGGCGCCCGAGGCCTTGCAGCCGAGGTTGCAGCGGGTGCGCACCGCAGCCGACCGGCTGCAGCGCGTGGTGGTGGCCTTGCTGGCCCTGTTTCGCAGCGGCGTGGCGCTGCGGCGTGAGACGGTGGAGCTCGCCGGCCTGTTGTCGCGACTTGCCGTGGAAGGGCTGGACCTGCAGGTGGCCCCGGACGCGCGCGTGGACGCAGACCCGGATCTGCTGGCCGCAGCCCTGCTGAACCTGCTTGACAATGCCTTGCGCCATGGCGCCCACCGGGTGCAGATCACGACGCCTGCGCCGCATGTCCTGACACTGCAGGACGACGGGCCGGGTGTGAGCGAGGCCCGTCGTGTGGCCCTGCAGGCGGCGCTGCTGAGCGACGACGCCGAAGGTCCGACGGGGCTGGGACTGGTGCTTGCGCACGGGGTTGCGCGTGCGCATGGCGGGCAACTGCTGCTGCTGCCCTGCGAGCACGGCTTTGCCGTCACCCTTCAATTGGGAGGGCAGGGTGATCCGCAGCTTGGCAGTCCTGCGTCACCGGCCTAAGATGCCAGCGAGATCAGCCATCCAAGACCATCGAAGAAAAGGAGTTCTGCCATGTACAAGCGCATCTTGTTGGGATACGACGGTTCTTCCTCGGGCCAGAAGGCCTTGCTGGACAGCCGTGAAGTGGCGCAATGGAGCCAGGCCGATCTGGCACTGGTGGCCGTGATGCCGCCGCCGATCGCTGCCATCGGCCCCGAGGGCGGGGTCTACGACGCGCGGCTGGAGGAGATCGAGAAGCAGCGCTACCAGGACGTGCTGGACGAGGGCGTGCGCAAGCTGCGCGACAGCGGCCTGCAGGTCCGGGGTGAGGTGGTGGTGGGCGACCCGGTGCAGGAGCTCGCGCGCACGGCTGAGCGCATCGGCGCCGACCTCATCGTGGTAGGACACAAGCACCTGGAGGGTTGGGCGGCGCGCTGGTGGCGTGGCTCGGTCTCCAAGGCGCTGATCGAGATCGCGTCCTGTAGCGTGCTGGTCGTCATCACACGCTAAAAACTTACGAATAAATCTACTGCGCAGCCCGATTACTGCGTTGGGCGGTGCTGGCTACGGCCGCTGCGCTTGACTCTCGGGCAGCGAAAGTCAGCCTGCGCCGCAACTTCGTTGTCGCCATCCTCACGTAC
>CAMLNH010000114.1 GCA_946481355.1 uncultured Curvibacter sp. | reverse complement strand
CGTCCATGATCTCGCGCACCTGGCGCACGCCGGCCACGATGTCGGACATGGTCCGGCCCGCCTCGTCCACCAGGGCCGCGCCGGCCTGCACGCGCTGCACGCTGCCCGAGATCAGCGCCTTGATCTCGCGCGCGGCCTCGGCGGTGCGTCCGGCCAGGCTGCGCACCTCGCCAGCCACCACGGCGAAGCCGCGGCCCTGTTCACCGGCACGCGCCGCCTCCACGGCGGCGTTGAGCGCGAGGATGTTGGTCTGGAAAGCGATGCCGTCGATGACCGCGATGATGTCGGCGACGCGACGCGAACTGGCGTGAATCTCGCCCATGGTGCTCACGACCTGCCCCACCACTGCGCCGCCGCGCTGCGCCACTTCGCTCGCGCTGTGCGTGAGCGCCTGGGCCTGGCGGGCGCGCTCCGCATTGGCCCGCACGGTGGCACCGAGCTCTTCCATCGAGGCGGCGGTCTGCTCCAGCGTGCTGGCCTGGCTTTCGGTACGCGCCGAGAGATCGGCGTTGTCGGCGGCGATCTGCGCTGCGGCCGCGGCCAGGGTCTCCGCGCCCTGGCGGGCGCCGGCCACGATGTGCGACAGACGCGCCTGCATCTCGCCCAGCGCATCGAGCAGAACGGCGATCTCGTCGCGCCCACCGCCCGAGGTACGGGCCGTGAGATCCCCATCGGCCACGGCCCGCGCCAGCGCGCCGGCCTGCGCCAGCGGACGCTGGATGGAACGCACCAGACCCAGGGCCAGCCAGAGCGCCATGCCCACGGCGACCGCCAGCATCAGGCCGGTCTGGGCCAGGGCGCTGTCGGCGGCGGCCTCCACCGAACTGCCGGAGGCCTGCATCTGCGCTTCCTGGAAGGCGATCAGCGCTTCGAGCGCGTCGAGGTAGAGCTGCTGGTCGCGCTGGACCTCGCGCATCAGAATCAGGCCGGCTTCGTTGAGCAGGCCTTCGGCGAAGGCGTCAAGCATGCGCTTGCGGGCGGCCAGATAGGTCTGACCGGCCTGCTGCACGGCCTCGAACAGGGGCTGTGCCTCGCCCCGGGCACTGGCCTGCTGCAGCTGTGCCAGCAGGGCGTCGCTCTCCTGCGTGAGGCGCTCCACGCGCTGGAGCTGGCGCCGGATCTCGGGCTCACTCACGATGACGAAGAGGTTGCGGATGGTGCTGGCGCTGTCGAGCACCAGGGCCTTGATGCGGTGCACCGTGACCACCTGCGGGTAGTGCTGCGCCTGCAGGGTCTGGAAGTGACCCTGCACGGCCTGCAGCTGGCGCAGGGCCAGCACGCCCAGCAGTAGCACCAGCAGGGCCATGAAGCCGAAGGCAAAGGCCAGACGGGTGGAGATCTTGTAGCGGTTCAGGTTCATCGGGGAGTTTCTGCCGGCGCTCAGTCCGGCGACGAGGTCGTGGGCCGCAGCGTGGGCACCGCACATTCGGCCGTGGGTGGACGGGCATCGAGCAGGTACAGGCCCGAGGCATGGGACTTGGCCAGGCGCTTGGCATGGGCGGCGCTGGTCGCCACGTCTTCGGCGTCGCGGTAGGCGCCGCAGCAGACCCGCACCGCACCGATGGACACCGTGGTGTAGGGGAAGAAACGCAGCTGCCCCTGCCGGTCCTCGGCCTCGATGCCGCCGGCCAGGAGCGCGGGCGCGTCGTAGAGCTCGCGCGCCTGGGCGGCGAAGTCGTCGACGATGGCGCGGCAGCGCCGCTCCCAGTCCGCGCTCTGGAACAGGATGAGGAAGTCGTCCCCACCCACATGGCCCACGAAGTCGCGCTGCGGATCGCTGTGCGCCGCGGCTAGGCGTGCCAGCAGGCGGATCATCTCGTCGCCACGCCAGTAGCCGTAGTGGTCGTTGTAGGGCTTGAAGTTGTTCATGTCGATGTAGCAGGCGGTGAACTCGCCGCCACTGTCCAGCAGGCGCTTGATGTGCAGGCTGATGGGGATGTTGCCCGGCAGGAAAGTCAAGGGGTTGGCATGGCGCGCGGCCTCCAGCCGCAGCTCGGTGACGGAACGCACGAGCTGGTCGCCCGTGCCCAGGCCCACGTAGCGCCCGTTCTCGGTGACGATGAAGCCGTCGCTGAGGTAGCGCTGGTCCTGCGAGGTCAGGATGCCGATGAGCTGCTCGATGTCGTGGCTGCGCTCGATCAGGCGCGGCTGCTGGTTGGCGTGCAGCATGCAGGACTTGCGGCCGAAGATCTCGCGGAAGTAGAGCGTGGCGTAGTGGTCCATGAACTGCTGGCGGTTGATGATGGCCAGCGGCCGCTCGTCGTCCACCACGGCCAGGGCGTGCAGCTCGGGGTGGGCATGGAAGATGCCAGCCACCTCGTCGTTGCTGGCGCGCGGCGCCACCGCGGGGGCATGAATGAGCGAGAGGTGGCGCAGCTGGCCGCTGCGGGCCACGTAGCGCTGCTCGGGCATGACGGCCACGCGCGTGTCCTGCAGCACGCGGCCGGCCTCGTGCAGGGCCTCGGACTGCACGGCCGCATCGGGACGGCCCAGGAAGTAGCCCTGGCCGTAGGCGATGCCGAGGTCGCGGATCACGCGCAGGTCGGCCTCGTTCTCGATGCCTTCGGCGACGAGCTCCGTGCCGAAGACATCCGCGATCTGCAGCAGGGCCTGCAGGGTCTTGAGCTGGTCGGCGCTGCTGTGGATGCCGCGGCTGAAGTACTTGTCGATCTTGACGATGTCGGGCCTGAGCTGGGACCACAGGCGCAGGCTGGAGCGCCCGTCACCGAAATCGTCGAGCGCCAGCGAGAGACCGACCGAGTGCAGCACACGCGCGACCTCCACCATGGCATCCATGTCGTGCACACGCTCGTGCTCGGTGATCTCCAGCACCACCATGCGCGGTGAGACCTGCAGGCCGCGCATGGCGCGTGCCAGGGTGTGGGTGCCGCCCACGCCCACCAGGCGCTGCAGGGCATGGGCACTGATGTTGAGGAAGAGCCGCCCGGGTTGGCGCAGCTCGCCCCAGTGGCGCAGGGCGCTGTAGACGCAGAACAGTTCGAACTCGTAGAGCAGGCCTTCTTCCTCGGCAGCGCGCAGCAAAGCGTCGGCCGATTGCAGCCAGCTGCCGGCCGGGCCACGGATCAGGGCCTCGTGGGCATGGACGGCCGCGGTCTTGAGATCAACCACGGGCTGGAACACGGGATAGAGGGCGTCTTCACGCATCAGACGCGCCAGCGGGCCTTCGCGTCCGCTGAGGGCGGGCCAGAACTCGGCGGCGAAGAGGCGGACGTGATCGATCATCGGGGCTTGCACCGGCACGCGCGCGGACGGCCGGGCATCCAGCAATATTTCCTGCATTCCATTCCCGGGGCGAAGCCCCAACGACTCTGAAGGATCAGTGTCTGTGCCCAGGATGGCAGCTTCGTGACTGAAATATTTCTTTTGTGTGACGCAACGTCATCAAGTGGGGATTTGCGGTAGCGGCAGAAAAGGGAAAACTATATAAACCGTTTTCCTCATTCTGTTTTCCTGTACCCCATCATGAGCACCAGCACCAGCGCCACCTCCAGCACGACCGCGACCACCCCCGCACCCACTTCGAAAAGGGCCGCTCCGCGCAAGGCGTCCGGCAAGAAAGTCGCCCCCCGAAAGGCCGCGCCCAGAAAGACCCGGACGGTGAGCAAGACGGCGACGACCCAGAAGACAAGCAGCCGCAAAGCCGCAGCCCCTGCCAAGCCGGCCAAGGTCAAGAAGCCCAAGCTCGTGCGCGACAGCTACACCATCCCCAAGGACGAGTACGCGGCGCTGACGGCACTGAAGCAACGCAGCATCAAGCTGGCCCAGCCGGCGAAGAAAAGCGAATTGCTGCGCGCCGGCATCCGGGCCCTGACCGTGCTGAGCGACAAGGCCCTGCTGGCCGCGCTCCAGGCCGTGCCGTCCATCAAGACCGGGCGGCCTAAAAAGGATTGAGATGTCTTAAAGGGCGTCGGGCGACTGCACCGACACCAGCGTGGTCTGCGATGCGCCGTCGCGCAGTCGGTGCCGCAGCCACCAGACCGCGCCCTTCTTCACGCTGCATTCGCTGCCGTGGATGGCCAGCAGACGTGCGATGGTCTGGCCGAGCACCGGCTGGTGGCCGACCAGCAGGACCACGCCCTTGCCTTCGGGCCATTGCACGAGCTGCAGCAGCTGGTCCACCGTGGCATTCGGACTGAGCTCCTCGCGCAGCTTGTACTTGCGCCCCAGGGCCTGGGCGGTCTGTTCGGTACGCCTGGCCGGACTGACCAGGATGCGTGCGCCATCGGGCAGTTGGCGGTCCAGCCAGGCTGCCATGCGCGCGGCCTGCTTCTCGCCCCGCGGCGTGAGCGCGCGCGAAAGATCATCCTGCCCGGGCTGGGCTTCATGCGCTTCCGCGTGACGCCACAGCACCAGATCCATCTCAGCCCCCCCGGATTTCACGCTGTCCGTAACGCACCATGAGCGCTTCCTGCGCACCCGGACCGGTTCGGCCTGTCGCCGGGCGCACGCGCTCGTAACGACCGTCGGGACGCAGTTCCCAGGAGCCTTGCACATCGTGCAGGCCGGCCACCAGGCATTCGTCGATGATGCGCTGGCGCAGCGCAGGGTCAAGCACGGGCCAGGCCAGCTCGATGCGGCGCAGCATATTGCGGTTCATCCAGTCGGCGCTCGACAGATAGAGTTCTTCGCTTTCGCCTTCCCGGAAGTAGAAGACGCGGGCGTGTTCGAGGAAACGACCGATCAGAGAGCGCACACGGATATTGCTTGTCTGCCCAGCCACCTGGGCCGGCAGCATGCAGGCGCCACGCACGATGAGGTCGATCTTCACGCCCTGTTTGCCCGCCGCGATGAGCGCGCGGATGATGGCCTCGTCGGTCAGCGCGTTCATCTTGGCCACCAGGCGCGTGGACTTTCCGGCCGCGGCGGCCGCGCCCAGGATCTCGATCTTCTCGATCAGCTTGCGGTGCAGCTGGAAAGGCGCGAGCCAGAGGCGGTTGAGGCGCGGCAGCTTGCTCTGCCCGGCCAGGTGCACGAAGACATGCTCGACGTCGGCCGTGAGGGTGGCGTCGGCCGTGAGGTGGCTCAGATCAGTGTAAAAACGCGCCGTGCCCGGGTTGTAGTTGCCGGTGGAGAGATGGGCGTAGCGCTTGAGCACCTTGCCCTCGCGCCGTGTCACCAGCATCATCTTGGCGTGGGTCTTGAGACCGACCACACCGTAAAGGACCTGCACGCCGATGGATTCGAGCTGATCGGCCCAGTTGATGTTGACCTCTTCGTCGAAGCGCGCCTTGAGCTCCAGCACCACGGTCACTTCCTTGCCGCGACGCACGGCTTCGCGCAGCAGCTCCATGAGCACGGAGGTGGCGCCGGTGCGGTAGATGGTCTGCTTGATGGCCAGCACCTGCGGGTCATTGACGGCCTCGCGCAGGAAGTCGAGCACGCCGTCGAAGCTTTCGTAGGGCTGGTGAATGAGCACGTCGCCGCGCTTGAGCTGCTCGAAGATGGAATGGCCCGGCTGCAGCTGTGCCGGGTAGGCCGCCTTGTAGGACGGAAAGCGCAGGCGGGGCTCGTCGACCAGATCGACCAGCTGCCCCAGACGCACGAGGTTCACGGGGCCGTGCACGCGGTAGAGCGCGCCTTCGGGCAGATCGAACTGGCGCAGCAGGAAATCTGACAGGTACTCGGAGCAGCCGGCCGACACCTCCAGCCGCACGGCCTGGCCGTAGTGGCGATGCTGCAGACCCTGGCGCAGCGCGGTGCGCAGGTTCTTGACGTCTTCCTCGTCCACGGCCAGATCCGAATGGCGCGTGACACGGAACTGCGAAAACTGTCCGACCTCGCGGCCGGGGAAGAGTTCATCCAGATGCGCGCGGATCACGCTGGAGAGCGAGACGAAAAGACGACGCTTGCCACACAGCTTCTCGGGCACGGGAATGAGGCGCGGCAACGCACGCGGCACCTTGACGATGGCGATGTCGTTGGCGCGGCCGAAGGCGTCATGCCCGCCCAGGCGCACGATGAAGTTCAGCGACTTGTTGGCCACCTGCGGGAAAGGGTGTGAGGGATCCAGCCCCACGGGGATGAGCAGCGGCTTGACGTCACTCTCGAAGTACTGGTGCACCCAGCGGCGCTGGGCGGCATTGCGCTCGCCGTGCGAGACGATCTTGATGCCCTGCTTTTCGAACGCAGGCATGAGCTCTTCGTTGTAGAGCGCGTACTGGCGCTCCACCAGCTCGTGGATGGCCTTGGACATGCGCTCGAAGGAGGCGGCGGTGTAGACACCCTGCTGGTCCTGCACCTTGAGCGCGCTCAGGTGCGGCTCGGCCCGCACCTCGAAGAACTCGTCGAGGTTGGACGAGACGATGCACAGATAGCGCAGCCGCTCGAGCAAGGGCACGTCGGCGCGGCAGGCCCAGTCGAAGACCCGCCAGTTGAAGGCCAGGATGCTGTGGTCGCGGTCCAGCAGGGGCAGCGTCGCAGCGCCGGGGACGTTGTCAGCGGGCACGTTGGATTCCTGACGGGTGGATAAGAAGGTCATGACAGATTGTTGACAGTCTTGATGACATTTATATGACAGCTTCATCGGCCTGCAAGGCTGCAGGGGATAGCGGGCGCGCGGGCACCAGATGGCCAAGGAACTGCTGGCTGGCCCGGGCCCAGCTGAAGGACTCGGCCCGGCGGCGTGCGGCCTCGCGCGGCACGGCCTGGGCCTGATACCAGGCCTGCAGCAGGTCTTCATGCAGCACGCCGCCCTGCACGCGTCCTTCGTGCTGGCCCAGCACCTCGGTCGGCCCGTCCACCGGGTAGGCGGCCACGGGTGTGCCGCAGGCCATGGCTTCGAGCATCACCAGACCAAAGGTCTCGGAGCGGCTGGGCATGACAAAGACGTCGGCCGCGGCATACACGCGGGCCAGCTCGGCCCGCGGCAGGATGCCCAGCCAGTGCACACGCGGGTAGCGGGCCTTCAGACTGGCTTCCAGCGGTCCGACGCCGCAGACAATCTTGCTGCCCGGGATGTCCAGGTCGAGAAAGGCCTGGATGTTCTTCTCGTAGGACACGCGACCGACGCAGAGCGACACGGGGCGTGGCAGTTCGCCCAGACCGGGGTGGTGCTGCACGGTGTCATGGTAAGGAAAGAGACTCAGATCCACGCCGTGCGTCCAGGGGCGCAGCGTCGTGAAGCCGCGCGCCTGCAGCAGGCGCAGCACGCCCTGGGTGGGAACCATCACGCCGGCCGAGGGGCGGTGAAAGCGACGGAACAGCGCATAGCCCCAGGACAGTGGCAGCTTGAGCGCGGCCTGCAGGATCTCGGGAAAGCGCGTGTGGTAGGCCGTGGTGAAGCGCAGGCTGCGGCGCAGGCAATGGCGCCGTGCCGCCCAGCCCAGCGGGCCTTCGGTGGCCAGGTGGATGGCGTCGGGGGACAGTGCGTCCAGCCGGCGCGCGACCTCGGCTCCCGGGCGGATGGCCAGGTCGATGCCCGCATAGCCCGGGCAGGGCCGCGTGCGGAACAGCCCCGGATGGATGACCTCCACCTCATGACCCGCAGCCCGCAGTTCGCGCACCAGTTCCACCAGCGTGGTGACCACGCCGTTGACCTGGGGCGCCCAGGCATCGGTGACCAGCGCGATCTTCATGCGGTGGCAGCGGCGCCCACGGTGCCCTGCACGTCCTGGGTCGGTGCGGCCTCGCCCCAGCGCACGATCTCCAGCCGGCCGTCGTGGTGCTCGACCAGAGCCGTGAGGCTTTCGACCCAGTCGCCATCGTTGCAGTAGAGCACGCCTTCGATCTCGCGGATCTCGGCGTGGTGGATGTGGCCGCAGACCACCCCGTGGTGGCCGCGCTTGCGCGCTTCATGCGCCACGGCCTGCTCGAAGTCGTTGATGAAGCTCACGGCCTTCTTGACCTTGAGCTTGAGGTAGGCCGAGAGCGACCAGTAGGGCAGGCCGAACTTGGCGCGCAGATGGTTGAGGTAGCGGTTCAGGCGCAGCGCGAACTCGTAGAGGTTGTCGCCCACATAGGCCAGCCACTTGGCGTACTGGATCACGCCGTCGAAGTAGTCGCCATGCGTGACCCACAGGCGCTGGCCCGCGGCCGTGGTGTGCACGGCGTCGTCCACCACCTCGATGCCGCCGAACTGGTGGCCGATGAAGCCGCGTGCGAACTCGTCGTGGTTGCCGGGCACGAATACCACGCGGCAGCCCTTGCGCGCGC
>CAMLNH010000113.1 GCA_946481355.1 uncultured Curvibacter sp. | reverse complement strand
GGCTGAGGGTGCGATTGCGTCAGGAGTGAGGCGCATTGAAGCGGTGGCCGGCCTCCGGCTGGTGCGGCCCGTGCGCGCGCAGCGTCCGAGCTTCAGCGCGCTGCCCGCCTTCCTGCGCGGCACGGCACTGCTGGCCACCGTGCCGGGCCTGCTCGCGCGCCAGACCTTCACCGGCCTGGCCAGCTGCGCGCCGCCGCTGGCCTGCCCCACTCTGCCCATGTACGCGATCTGGCACGCGCGCTACCAGCAGGACGCGGCCCATCGCTGGCTGCGCGCGCAGCTCGATGCGGTCGTCGGCCCCGTGCTCGCGAGCTGATCGCCGCCATCGTCCCCTTTCTGCGACGCCGAGACCCCGCTGAGGCTGGGGACTCTCGCCCGCATGCATGGTCTGACAAGTGCAGACCACATCATGAAAATTCGCCTGATCGCACCATATAGGGTGACATCATGCTATTTTTTACATAGCAATGAATCCATATAACACGAGCCTCCTAACATGACTGTCTATTCCTGACCCATTTGCTGCGAAAAGGGTCTGCGGGTTAAGGTAGACGGCTTTCCCGTCAACCCACAGAGAGGAACAGAACATTGTGTGGCATCACTGGAGAGATCCGCTTTGATCATCAGACGGCCGACACCTCGGCCGTCGAGCGCATGGCGCAAGTGCTGCAGCCCCGGGGCCCGGATGCCGGCGGCAGCTTCCAGCAGGGGCGCGTGGCCTTCGGCCACCGCCGCCTCAAGATCATCGATCTGAGCGAACGTGCGCAGCAGCCCATGGTGGCGCCCGAGCTGGGCCTCACGCTGGTCTTCAACGGCTGCATCTACAACTACCGCGAACTGCGCGCCGAACTCGAAGCAGCGGGCCACCGCTTCTTCTCCGACGGCGACACCGAAGTCCTGCTGCGTGCCTACCAGCACTGGGGCCCGGACTGCGTGCAGCGCTTCCACGGCATGTTCGCCTTCGCCATCCACGAACGCGACAGCGGCCGCGTGGTGCTGGGGCGCGACCGCTTCGGCATCAAGCCCCTGTACCTCAGCGTCTCGGCCGACGGCATGCGCCTGCGCTTTGCGTCAACGCTGCCGGCCCTGCTGGCCGCAGGCGATGTGGACACCGCCATCGACCCCGTCGCGCTCGAGCACTACCTCATGTGGCACGCCGTGGTGCCGCCGCCGCGCACCCTGCTGCGCGGCGTGCGCAAGCTGCCCCCGGCCACCGTGCGCGTCTACGAGGCCGACGGCCGCATGCAGGAGACGCGCTACTGGAACCCGCCCTTCGCCACCGACCCGGCTCTGACCGCGCTGCCCTACAAGGAGCGCGAACGCATGGTGCAGGTGGCGCTGGAAAAAGCTGTGGCACGCCGCATGGTGGCCGACGTGCCTGTGGGCGTGCTGCTCTCGGGCGGCGTGGATTCGAGCCTGATCGTTGCGCTGCTGGCACGCGCCGGGCAGAAAGACCTCAACACCTTCTCGATCGGCTTCGAGGCTGCCAACGGCGAGCAGGGCGACGAGTTCCGGTACTCGGACCTTGTGGCCAAGACCTTTGCGACGAAGCACCACCAGATCCGCATCGATGGCCACACGATGCTGTCCCATCTGCCCGACACCATCCACGCCATGGCCGAGCCCATGGTGAGCTACGACAACATCGGCTTCTACCTGCTCTCGCGCGAGGTCTCGCAGCACGTCAAGGTGGTGCAGAGCGGCCAGGGCGCGGACGAGGTCTTCGCCGGCTACCACTGGTACCCGCCGCTGGCCGAAAGCAGCCAGCCCGTGGACGACTACACCCGCGTGTTCTTCGACCGCGATCCCGAGGAGTACCTGCGTACCGTGAGCGAGGCCTATGCGGCGCCCGACGCCAGCCGCAGCTTCGTGGCACGCCACTTCGCCCAGCCCGGCGCCGACACGCCGCTGGCGCAGGCCCTGCGCCTGGACACCACCGTGATGCTGGTGGACGACCCGGTCAAGCGCGTGGACAGCATGACCATGGCCTGGGGCCTGGAAGCCCGCGTGCCCTTCCTGGACCACGAACTGGTGGAGCTGGCCGCGCGCCTGCCCGCGCAGGACAAGCTCTCCGACGGCGGCAAGGGCATCCTCAAGGCCGTGGCCCGCAGCATGCTGCCGCGTGAGGTGATCGATCGCCCCAAGGGCTACTTCCCCGTGCCCATGCTCAAGTACCTCTCTGGCCCCACGCTGGAGTGGGTCAAGGACACGCTGCACAGTCCGGCCGCGCAGCAGCGCGGGCTGTTCCGCCCCGACTACGTCAAGCAACTGCTGGCCGCCCCGGACCAGCACATCACACCGCTGCGCGGCTCCAAGCTCTGGCAGATCGCCCTGCTCGAGCTCTGGCTGCAGTCGCACCGGCTCTGACCCCGAGGAGACCCATCATGCTCGCCCCCCTGGAACGCGATCCCCTGAACCCCAACGACATGATGTCCCTGCGCCACTGGACAGACCCCGCCGGTCATCCGGACCTGGCGGCCGTGGACAACGAGACCGTGGTCGACTGCGGCTGGGGCCGGCTGATCTTCGGCCAGACCTTCAGCGAACCGCGCACCCTGGTCGACACCATCCGCAAGGAGCAGCCCGGCCGGCGTGACATCGCGCTCTACCTGCGCGACCCGCAGGTGGCGCTGGCGCTGGCGCCGCAGGACCTGTTCATCGACCCGTCTTACACCTACCGCCTGGCGCTGCGCGAGCCCGTCGAATACCCCGAGCCCGCGGCCTGGCGGGTGCGCCTGGCGCAGCCGCGCGACGCCGAGGCCGTGCGCCGCATCTACACCATGCGCAAGATGGTGGCGCCGCCGCGTTCCTTCTTCACCAAGCTGGGCCAGCAGCCCGAGGTGGACCTGCTCGTGGCCGAAGACCTGGAGACACGCGCCATCCTGGGCGTGGTCACCGGCGTGGATCATGTGCGCGCCTTCAACGACCCGGACGGCGGTGCCAGCCTGTGGGCGCTGGCCGTGGACCCGCAGGCCAGCCACCCGGGCATCGGCGAATGCCTGAGCCGCGCGCTGGCCGAACTGTTCCGCCAGCGCGGACGCCTCTTCATCGACCTCTCGGTGCTGCACGACAACGCCCAGGCCATCGCGCTGTACGAGAAGCTGGGCTTCGTGCGCGTCCCGGTCTACTGCGTGAAGAACAAGAACCCGATCAACGAACCGCTGTTCATCGGCCCCGACCCGGCCTCGGACCTCAACGTCTACGCCGGTATCCTGGTGCGCGAGGCGCGCCGCCGCGGCATCAGCGTGGACGTGCTCGACGCCGAGTATGGCTACTTCCGCCTGAGCCTGGGCGGGCGCAGCATCACCTGCCGCGAGTCGCTGTCCGAGCTGACCTCGGCCGTGGCCATGAGCCGCTGCGACGACAAGCGCCTCACCCTGCGCGTGCTGGCCGCCGCCGGGCTCTCGATCCCGGCGCAGATCGAGGCCCAGGATGCGCAGACCGTGGCCGACTTCCTGCAGCAGCACGGACGCGTGGTGGTCAAGCCCGTGCGCGGCGAGCAGGGCCAGGGCGTCAAGGTGGATCTGGAGCAGCTCGATGAGGTTCAGGCCGCCATCGAGGCCGCACGCCACTTCTGCGAGCAGGTCATCGTGGAGCAGATGGTGGGCGGCTCCGACCTGCGCATCGTGGTCATCAACCACCAGGTCGTGGCCGCTGCCTCGCGCCGGCCCGCCAGTGTGGTGGGCGACGGCAGCAGCACCCTGCACACCCTGATCGAAAAGCAGAGCCGGCGGCGCCAGATGGCCACCGCAGGCGAAAGCCGCATTCCCATGGACGACGAGACGCGCCGCTGCCTCAAGGGCCAGGGCTACACGCTGGACAGCGTGCCCGCGGCCGGCACCACAGTGCTGGTGCGCAAGACCGCCAACCTGCACACCGGCGGCACCATCCACGACATGACGCCGGTGCTGCACCCGGTGCTGCGCGAGGCCGCCGAGCGCGCCTCGCGCGTGCTGGAGATCCCCGTGGTGGGCTTCGACTTCATCGTCCAGTCCCCCGACCGGCCCGAGTACGTGATCATCGAAGCCAACGAGCGCCCGGGCCTGGCCAACCACGAGCCCCAGCCCACGGCCGAGCGCTTCATCGACATGCTCTTTCCGCAAACCCGCGCCGAACTGCGCGACACCTCGCAACCCGCCACCACATGACCCCGGACCTCGACTACCTGCAGGCCGTGCTCAACCGCCTGCTCAACACCCCCAGCCCCTCGGGCATGACCGATGCGGTCGTGCACCAGCTCTGCCACGAGCTCGACGAACTCGGCATCGAGTACGAACTGACGCGCCGCGGCGCCATCCGCGCGCGCCTGCAGGGCAGCCGGCGCAGCCCGGCGCGCGCCGTGGTCTCGCACCTGGACACCCTGGGCGCCATGGTCAAGGGCTACAAGCCCGACGGGCGCCTGCGCGTGGTCCCCATCGGCTTCTGGTCCTCGCGCTTCGCGGAAGGTGCGCGCGTGACCATCTACTCCGACAACGGCGTGCTGCACCAGGGCACGCTGCTGCCCTGCAAGGCCTCGGGCCACACCTTCAACACCGAGATCGACACCCAGCCCGTGAGCTGGGACAACCTGGAGCTGCGCATCGACGCGCGCACCAGCAGCGAGGCCGAGACCCGTGCGCTGGGCATCCATGTCGGGGACACCATCGCCGTGCATTCCAATCCGGTCTTCGGCCCGGAAGGCTTCATCAACGGCCGTCACCTGGACGACAAAGCCGGCGTGGCCGCGGTGCTGGCGGCGCTCAAGGCCATCGTCGACTCGAACCAGAAGCTGCCCGTGGACTGCTTCCCGCTCTTCACCATCTCGGAAGAAATCGGCGTGGGCGCCTCGCACGTGCTGCACGGCGACGTGGCCGAGCTGATCTCCATCGACAACGGCACCGTGGCCGAGGGCCAGTACACCTGCGAGCGCGGCGTGACCATCTCGATGCAGGACTCCAGCGGCCCCTTCGACTGGCACCTCACACGCCGCCTGCTCGAACTCTGCGCCAGCGAGGGCATCGAGCACTCGCGCGACGTGTTCCGCTACTACCGCAGCGACGCCGCCGCCGCGCTGGAGGCCGGTAACGACATCCGCACCGCCCTGGTCTGCTTCGGCCTGGACGCATCACACGGGCATGAACGCGTGCACATCGACTCGCTGGACGCGCTCTCGCGCCTGCTGATCAGCTACATGACCAGCCCGCCGCTGTTCCTGCGCGACCGCAAGCAGCTCGGCCCGTTGGCTGACTTCCCGCCCGCCGAGGTGCAGATCCCCGACTGGCAGGACAAGCTGCCGGACACCCCAGCCTGATACAGGAAAGCACGGACCGCATGAAACTGCTGCGTCAGATCCTCAACAACAACGCGCCCGAAGACTGGCTCTACGCCCTGCTGGCCCTCACGGTCTGCATGACGCTGTTCGAGCTGCTGCGTCGCCTTGTGCTGCGCCGCCTGGCCCGCACCAACGGCAGCAAGCACCTGGTACTGCAGCTGTTGGCCGAGGTCATTGCGGGCACGCGCATCCTGCTCCCGGCGGCCATCGGCGTCTACGTGGCGGTGCAGTTCCTCGACCTGCCGGCCGCGGCGGAAAAGCTGACCGACCGCCTCTTTGTCGGTCTGCTCTTGCTGCAGACCGGCTTCTGGGTCAGCCGCGCGCTGGACTTCTGGCTGCGCATGCGCTTTGTCCAAGGCGAATCCGAAGGCGCGCGTGCCATGACCCGCGCCATGCTCACCTTCATCGGTCGCCTGGGCCTGTGGAGCCTGGTGACGCTGCTGATCCTCGACAACATGGGGCTCAACGTCACCGCGCTCGTGGCCAGCCTGGGCATCGGCGGTGTGGCGGTAGCACTGGCCGCGCAGAACATCCTGGGCGACCTCTTCGCCTCGCTGTCCATCGCACTGGACAAGCCCTTCGTGCTCAACGACTTCATCATCGTCGATGACCTCATGGGCACCGTCGAGCACGTGGGCCTCAAGACCACGCGCATCCGCAGCCTCAGCGGCGAACAGATCGTGCTGGCCAACAACGACCTGCTCAAGAGTCGCATCCGCAACTATGGCCGCATGAGCGAGCGCCGTGCCATCTTCTCCATCGGTGTGACCTATGACACGCCGGCCGACGCGCTTGAAGCTCTGCCCGGCGTGATCCGCGCCGCCATCGAAGCCCAGCCGGGTGTGCGTTTCGACCGCGCCCATTTCAAGGGCTTCGGTGTGCACTCACTGGATTTCGAGGCCGTGTACTACGTTTTGGACCCAGGGTTTACCACCTATATGGACGTGCAGCAGGCCATCAACCTGCGGCTCGTGCGTGAGCTGCATGCGCGCGGCATCCACTTTGCCCTGCCCGCACGCATGGTGCAGCTCCATGGCGGGCTGGGCACGCTGCCCTCCACCGCCTGAATGAAGGCCATCTGCTGCCCCCGCTGATGAGGCCCTGCCTCAGGCAGGCAATGTCACCGTCACGGCCAGACCCGGTTGCGCGTTGCGCACCGCGAACGTGCCGCCATGCGCCTGGGCCATCAGCCGGCACAGGTACAGGCCCAGGCCCACGCCGCCAGCGCTGCGGGTACGAGCGCTGTCGGGCCGATAGAAGGCCTGCGCCAGTTGCGGCAGCTGCTCCTCTGGCACGCCCGGGCCGTGGTCGCGCACCTCGATGCTCAGCGTATCGGCGCTGACAGACAGTGTGACCTCGGGCGCGGCAACAGCCCCCGCACCGTGGCGCAACGCATTGTCGACCAGGTTGCGGATGAGCAGGCGCACGCGCGGGGCATCCACCGCCACCAGCGGCAGGCTCTCGGGCGCCGACACCGTCACGCGGGCAGCACCCGCATGGCGCTCCTGCAATTCACCCACCACCTCTCGCGCCAACTCCGCCACGTTGGTCGGTGCACGTTGCAGGGTGACATAGCTTCCCGACAGGCGTTCGCTCTCCAGCAGATCGCTGATCAGCCCGGCCATCTCCTGCAGGTCTCGCAGCAGCGCATCGCGTTGCGGTCGGACTGCGTCGGTCTCAGGCAGCAGCTCGGCATTCACCCGCGCGCGGGTGATCGGACTGCGCAGCTCGTGACTGATCGCCAGCAGCAGCGTGCGCTTTGCTTCCAGCATCTGGTGGATGTCCTGGCCCATGGTGTTGATGGTCTGGGCCAACTCGCCCAATTCGTCCGGGCCATGCCGGCCACGCTCGGGTATCGGCCGGCTGAAGTCCCCCCGGCCGAAACGCCGCGCCCCCTCGCCTATGGCATCCAGCGGCTTGAGCACGCGGCGTACGTACCACCAGGCCAGCCAGGTGAGCAGCAGCAACGCGCCCAGGGCGTAACCGATCAGGCGCGGCCTGCGTTCGAAGGCCTCACCATTGATGCCGAACTCGATGCGATGCCCGTCCGCCGTCTGGCGCTGCAAGAGAACGGGCCAGTCCTTGCCGCTGCCCCAGTCCTTGTTCACGGGCTTGGCGTTGGGGTGTGAGGCCCAGCGTATCACCGGCCCCTCGATGCGCACGGTCAACGGCAGGCGCTCGGTGATGGCTTGGGCGCGTTCCACACTGGGCGTCGATCCCCTGGCCGTCACTTCTGCGGCAAGGCGATCCACGTAATCCATGAGGATGGGGCGCGCTGCCTCGCGCCAGCCCATGGTGAAAGCCTTCTGTGCACCAGTGATGAACACAAAGGTCATCGCCACCGCCAGCAGCAGAAACACCAGTACCATGCGCAACTTGATCGAATGCGCCACACGGCGCTTGGCACGACCCCAGGCCGATCTTGTGTTTGCGTTCATTCGCTTCCCCGTCCCAGCGCCAGAGAATACCCCGCGTTGCGCAGTGTCTTGATACAGTCCAGCGGCTCCAGCTTCTTGCGCAGGCGGCTGACCACAATATCGACCGCACGGGTGTAGAGATCGGCCTCGTGACCGCGCAGGCGGTTGAGGATGTCGTCCCGGCTGAACACCCGACCCGGTTCACGCGCCAGGATCAGCAGCAGTTCGTACTCCGTGCCGGTCAACTCGACCTCCTGTCCTGCGCGTCGCACGGCTCGGCAGGCGGTGTCGACTTCGAGCCCATCGAACTTCAGTATCGCGGCGATACCCGGCACGGCAGCGTGCCCATGGCCTTGAGGCTTGCGCCGGCGCAGCACGGTCTGGATGCGGGCCACCAGCTCGCGCGGCTCGAAGGGCTTGGGCAGATAGTCGTCCGCCCCCAGCTCCAGACCCACCACACGGTCCATGACCT
>CAMLNH010000112.1 GCA_946481355.1 uncultured Curvibacter sp. | reverse complement strand
GCGCCGCCCTCGCCGAACTGCACGTTCGACTCGGGTTGCAGCACCTTCTTGCGCCACAGGCCCCAGGTGTCCTTGGTGCGTTCGCGCACGGTCTTGCCGCGTTCCAGCACGATGGGCCTGAAACCCATCTGCGCCAGCAGCAGGGCCGCAAAGATGCCGCAGGGGCCGAAGCCCACGATCACGGGTCGCTCCTGCAGGTTTGCTGGCGCCTGCACGGGCGGGTGGTAGACCAGGTCGGGGCTGGGGCCGATGTGAGGATGCTTCTGAAACTGCCCGAGCAGATGGGCTTCCAGTTCAGGCGCGAGTTCGACGTCGACGATGTAGACCTGCAGCAGCTCGGCCTTGCGTGCGTCGAAGCTGCGCTTGTAGACGGTGTGGTGGCGCAGCTCACCGGGCGCGATGCCCAGTGTCTTGCAGATCAGCGCGGGCAGGGCCTCGGGCCCGTGCTCCAGGGGGAGCTTGAGTTCGGTCAGTCGGATCATGGCTTGTATTGATCAAGCAAAGAAGGCCGCCATGATACGCGCCGGCACGGTGCGGTGCATGCTGGGATAATCCGTGTCGTGAAGTCGGCCGGACCGCCGCTGGTGCAAGCTGGGAAACCAGGCACTGGAGGAACGTCCGGACTGCACAGGGCAGCGTAGGAGGTAACACCTCTCCACCGTGAGGTGAGGATCAGAGCAACAGAGACGAGTCGCTACCGGGCAACCGGTGGCGGGTGAAACGGGCAATCTCTACGCGCAGCAATACCAAATAGGCCAGCGTTGATGTGGCTCCGCGGAGCTGGCGGGTAGGTAGCACCGAGCCGGGTGGGCAACCCCCGGCCCAGATAAATGGCGGTCACGCCGTGGCTGAACTCCGGTTCAGGCGCGGTGCACAGAATCCGGCTTACAGGCCGACTTCACACTTCTTCCGTCCGGTGCCGCGCAGGCGGCACCGGTCTTCCCGCGGTGTGCTCAGGACTTGGTGGCCAGGGCGCCGGCCAGGGCGAACACCGAATTGGGGGCCGAAGTCTTGGGCGGCTCGGGCTTGCGCTGGGCAAAGATGCCGCGCCGGCTCGGGGCCTGTCGCTCTTCAACCGGAACGCCCTTGGCGCGCTGCTCTTCGCAGAGCTGCAGCAGCTTGATGCCTTCGAGGTGTTCCATCATGCGGCTGTTCAAGCCGCTCCAGAGCTCGCGCGTGAGTTGCCAGCCAGCTTCGCCGGCATCGGTGTTTTCATCGGCCTGCAGGCCGCGCGGGCCCTCGACGGCACGAATGATGTCCGCCACGCTGATGAACTGGACACTGCGGCCCAGGGTATAGCCGCCGCCCGGCCCGCGGGTGCTTTCCACCAGGCCTTGCTGACGCAGCTTGCTGAACAGCTGTTCCAAGTAGGACAGGGAGATCTGCAGCCTTTGCCCGATGGAATTCAGGGGCACGGGACCGGCCGATTCGCGCAGGGCGAGGTCGATCATGGCTGCGACGGCAAAGCGGCTTTTGGCGCTGAGACGCATGGCGTTTCCTTTCTCGGATGTGGCGCGGGTGCTGGATGGCACTCGCACACGAAACTCTAGGGATATTCGATCTTCCGGTAAATTCGAATTTTCGAGAGAATCACTTCGATTAAATCGAACTAAAGGAGTTCCCTTGAACTTCAAGCATCTGCACTATTTTTGGGTTGTTGCAAGGTCTGGTGGCATTTTGAGGGCGGGTGAGCAGTTACACACAACGCCTCAAACCCTGTCGGGTCAGATCAAACTGCTGGAGGAACGTCTAGGACGAAAGCTGTTCCGCAAGAGCGGCCGGCAACTGGAGCTGACCGATGACGGCCGCATGGCCCTGGGTTATGCGGACGAGATCTTCACGCTGGGCGCCGAGCTGGAGGCGGCCTTGCGCCAGCCGCGCAGCGGGCCGCGGGTGCTGGATTTTCGCGTCGGGGTGGCCGATTCGGTGGCCAAGTCCGTGGCCTACCGCCTGCTGGAGCCGGCCATGGACCTGACGGTGCCGGTGCGCCTGATCGGGGTTGAGGGCAAGTTCCCCGACCTGCTGGCCCAGCTGGCCCTGCACCGGCTGGATCTGGTGATCGCCGACGAGCCGCTGACGCGGCGCATCAGCGTCAAGGCCTACAACCATGCGCTGGGCCGCTCGCGCATGAGCTTCTTCTGCGCGCCGACGCTGCGCAGCCAGCTGCAGGGGCCGTTTCCGCAATGCCTGCACGACGCGCCCATGCTCATCCAGGGGGCGGCCTCGTCGGTGCGGCAGGAGCTCGATGCCTGGCTGGCACGCCACCAGATCCAGCCGCGCATCGTGGGCGAGTTCGACGACGGTGCGCTGATGACGGCCTTCGGCCGCGAGGGCCGCGGCGTCTTCATGTCGCCCACGGTGCTGGAGGATGAGACCGTGGCGCACTACGGCGTCGAGGTCATCGGCCGCGGCGACGAGGAACTGGCCGAGGAGTTCTACGCGGTCTCGGTGGAGCGGCGCATCAAGCACCCGGCCGTGGCAGCCATCACGCAGGCGGCGCGCGGGCGCCTCTTCCACGGATAGGGTGCGCTCAGCGGCACAGCGCACCCGCCTTCAGCTGTTCGGCGCGCTGCGGCGTGGCGGGGTGCGTGCTGAGCCAGTCCGCCATGGTGCTGCCGTGCGCCTGGGGGGCGGGGGCGCCCGGTTCCTGCGAGAGCCCGAGCAGCAGATCGGCCATGGGGGCCGTGGGCTTTTGCGCGCGGGTCATCAGCGCCAGCGCGAAGCAGTCGGATTCGGTCTCGTGCTGGCGCCGGTAGGCCAGACCCGTGAGTACCGTGCTGGCCAGTGAGACCACGCTGGAGACATCGCCCAGGGCCAGGCCCAGACCCACGTTGAGCACGCCCTGCTCGACGATCAGGCGGGTGCCGTGGCGGTGTTCGACGTGACCGATCTCGTGGGCCAGCACGCCCAGCAGCGCGTCGTCGGACAGGCCGGCCTTGGCGGCGCTCTCCACCAGCTCATCGGTCATGACCAGGGTGCCGCCGGGCAGGGCGAAGGCGTTGGGCCCCAGGCCGCGCCGGAACAGCAGCTCGTAGCGCGGACGATAGGCCGGGTAGCGCTTGAGCGTCGGGTCGAGCTGGCGCAGCAGATCATCGAAGCTGGCGCGCAGCGCCGCCTGGCGCTCGGGGGGCAGCTGGCTGGGCTTGAGCCAGCGGCGCTCGATCTCGCTCAAGGCCTCATGGCTGAGACCCTGCTCCCATTCCAGGGGGATATGGCGGCTCAGCTGGGCGGCTGCCCAGGGTGTGCCATACCGGTAGAAGGCCACGAGCCCGACGACAGCGACGGCCAGCACGCCCAGCAGGACGGCCCAGCGCGTCTGCATGCGCTGGGCCAGGCCCGGGCGCGCGCCCGCGGCGGCCAGGGCTTGCTGCCAGACCAGGGGCTGGTCGATCTCGACACTGCCGTGTTCGTGCAGGGCGATGGTGAGGCGTTCAGGTGCGCGGTCGGCGCTCCATTGCGGTGGCCATTCCACCTCGTCGTGCTCGAAGCGGCGTGAGGCCGCATGCGCCAGGTCCAGCACGTGCAGGCGCAGGACCGGTCCCTTGGGGCCAGGCTCGAGCACGATCAGCACCTCGCGCGCGCGGCTGCTGCGGCCGTTGAACCATTTGGCGCGCAGGGGCGGGGCCGGGCTGACGGTCTCGGCCATGGTCTCAGCCGACGATGTCCAGGCCGGCGGCATCGGCGAGGGCATCGCCTATGCCCTCCTGCTGCTTGACCAGGTCGCCCACGAGCTGATCCAGGCCGCCCTTGACGTGCAGGGTGACCGAGTCGGCCTTCATGCGGTACTCGCTGACGCGGGCGAAGGGGCGGTAGAAGCCCAGGGTCAGCAGCGTCAGCAGCAGGTTCTTGAGGCGCAGGCGCACGAAGGGCCAGTGCTTCAGATCGCATTTGAAGCGTGCGATCTGGCTCAGGCCGACATTGCTCCAGATCAGCCTGAACATGCGCGCCTCGCGATAGGCGCGTGCCGGCGCCGACACGAGGATCAGCGCCAGGAAGACGGCGAGCACGGTCACGAGGATCAGCACGAACATGGCGGACCCGCGGGCGTTGCTGAACAGGGTCTGCAGGGTATAGAGCGCCCCGGCCCCCAGGGCCAGGATCAGCGCGATGCCCGCCAGCAGCACGGCAATGGTGGCGCCCCAGATGCGCACGAAGTCGGCGTAGACCGGTTTCCAGCGCCCGCGTTGCTTGCCGATGCCGGCGCGCAGCACCAGCAGGCTCTTGTAGTTGAACTCGACGCGGATGATGCACAGCAGGCTGACGATCACCCCCAGGGCAACCAAGCCCCACATGGGCGGACTCACGACCGGGAACTGGACGCCGCGTGGTTTGCGCACCGCAGGCGCACCCAGATCGGCGGCCAGCATTTCGAGGCCGAAACTGATCGCGATCCAGGTCGCTGCCATCACGAAGATGGGCCAGCTCGCGAGGTAGACATCTTTCCAGCCGGCGGCGAAATGCAGCTGCAGGCCGCGCCAGCGCGTGCTGGCCAGGCGAAAGCGCATGGCGCTGCCCCAGATGTAGGGCGCGAGCGCGGCCGCGGCGATGATGAAGAACAGCACCATGGTCTCCTGCCCGGTCTCGGCCGCGATCTGGTAGGCGATGTACAGCAGGGCGAAGAGGATGAAGCTGAACACCATCTTGCGCAGCGGCGCCGTGAATTCCAGCGGGCTGCTGGCGATCAGGGTGTGGTCGTAGAACCAGCGCGCGGTGCGCCGGCGCGCCCAGGGGGTGTAGAGACCCAGCGTGACGATGGACAGCAGCACATTGACGATCCAGACCCGGAAGTACTCGCCGCCGGTTCCGGAAAAGCGCAGCCGGTAGGCGGCTATGCCGTGACGTTGCGTTCTGCTGTCCATGTCGCCTGCCTCCCCGATAGATCGTTGCGCCGGCAGTTTAGCAGTGCGCCCCGTCGCGTGAACGGGTTCTAGAAGCGTTCGTGGGTCTGCAGATAGCGCCATTGCCCGGCGGGCAACCGGGTCATGGGGACGCGGCCGATGCGGATGCGTTTCATGGCCAGGATCTGCAGGCCGGCGCGTTCGCAGACGTAGGCGACCAAGCCCGGATGCACGCCCTTGATGGCCAGGCGCAGCTTGCTGCGGCCGTCGCCGCTGCCGGTCAGGCTGGCCTTGAGCGAGGGCAGGGGCTGACCACGCGTGTCGGTGTCGCGCATCAGCAGCGCCAGCTGCTCGCGCGAGACCTCGCCCTGGACGTCGACCGTCATCTCGACTTCGATCAGTCGCTCGTCGTCGATCAGCTTGCGCGCCACACGTCCGTCCTGGGTGTAGATCATCAGGCCGCTGGCCGCAGCCTCCAGTGGCAGCAATGGAACAAGGTGGCTGAAGTGGCGCCTGAGCACCCGCGTGCCGCCGGGATCGGCGCTCCAGTGGCTGTCGGTGTTCAGCAAAGCCTGAGGCGAGGGATGGTCGGCCGGCTTGTGCAACAACAGCGTCACGGGCGGCAGTTCCGTCAGCCGCGCGTTAGGGTCGAGTTCGACCTTCTCGTGCAGTACGCGGAATTGCGGTTCCTCCACCACACGGCCGTCGACCCGGACCCAGCCGCCTTCGATGTAGCGCTCGGCCTCGCTGCGTGAGCAGGACAGCAAGGCGGCCAGGCGCTTGGACAGGCGGACCGCTTCCGTCATCGGGAAGGCTCTTGCAGGGCCTGGAGTCGTTCGACATGGGCCTGCAGCGAACGCTTGGCGACGGGCCAGATCGCCGGCGGCACATCGTCATAGGCCAGCGCCACCCAGTCGTCCAGCGTGCCCTGGGGCCGGGCCTGCATGGCGGCCTGCACCTTGGCTTCGCGGGCCAAACGGTGGGCCTTGAGCCTGGCGATGACCGTGCGCGCGGCGTCCATCACATGGCCGTGGGCCGGCAGGATGTAGCCCAGGCCCAGGCGCACGCAGGCGGCGTCCAGCGCATCGAGCGCATCAAGGTAGGCGGTCATATTGCCGTCCGGCGGGTTGATCACCGTCGTGCTGCCGTTGAGGATGTGGTCGCCTGAAAACAGCAGACCCGCGCCCGCTTCGTCCGTCAGCAGCAAGCAGAGGTGGTTGGCTGCATGGCCCGGGGTGTGGATGACCTGCAGGCTGTGCAGCACGCGCCCTGCAGCGTCGTGGAGCGCGAGCGTTTCGCCATCGGCCAGCGCCCGGTCCGGGCTGAACCGGCTGGCGGCGTTGGCCGTGGGCGCCGAGGGCAGGCCCAGCACGGGCGGCTGGCGACCGCTGCGTTGCAGACACAGGGTCTGCAGCGGACGGGCGCCCGGTGCATGGTCGGCGTGGGAATGGGTGCAGACGATGAGGCGGATGTCGCCGCCCGCGGCCTGCCACAGGCGTTCGATGTGGTCCGGTTCCAGCGGTCCGGGGTCGAGCACCAGCCAGCCGGTGGCTGTCGAACCGACGAGGTAGCTGTTGGTGCCGGGACCGGTCATGAGCCCGGGGTTGGGCGCCGTCAGGCGCAGCACATGCGGGCGCAGGGCGACGGGCGCCTCATGTTGCCAGGGCGGCTGGACCAGCAGGCCGGCTAGGGGTAGATGCGGGGTGGACATGCGGGGTGTGAAACGTACCATGCGGCGACAAGCCCAACTCTAAAGGAGATACCAGCATGTACAAGCAGAGATTCCGCCGCGCTGTCCTGGCGCTGTTTGCCGTGTCGACCCTGGGCCTGAGTGGCGTGGTGCAGGGGCAGGACTGGCCTGCACGGCAGGCGATCAAGCTCGTGGCGGTGTTTCCGCCCGGCGGCTCGGTGGACCAGGTGTCGCGTCTGCTCGCGCCCTATCTGCAGCAGGAGCTGAGTCAGAACGTGATCGTCGAGAACAAGGGAGGCGCCTCGGGCTCCATCGGCGCGGCCCAGGTGGCGGGCGCCGCGCCCGACGGCTACACCTTTGCCGTGGTCTTCGACACCCATGGCGTCAACCCCGCGCTCATGCCCAACCTGCCGTTCGACTCGCGCAAGGATCTGAGCACGGTGATTGTCGTGGGTACCTCGCCCATGGTGCTGGCCACCCCCGCGGGATCGGAGTTCAAGACCTTTGCCGACGTGCTGGCCGCGGCCAAGGCGGGCAAGGGCGCGAGCTACGGCACCATCGGTTCGGGCAGCCTGGGCCATCTGGCCATGGCGCTGCTGGGCAAGAACAACAACCTCAATTTCGTGCACGTGCCTTACAAGGGCGGCGGCCCGCTGATGAACGACGCCGTGGCCGGCCACGTGCCGCTGGCCATCGGTTCGGTCTTCGTCGTGAAACCGCACATCGACAGCAAGCGCCTGCGGCCCCTGGCCGTCACCACCAGCCAGCGTGCGCGCCAGCTGCCCGAGGTGCCGACCATTGCCGAGAGCGGCTTTGTCGGTTTCGAGGCGCCGGCCTGGTGGGCCGTGCTGGCCCCGGCCAAGACACCACCGGCCATCGTGCAGCGCATGAACGAGGCCATCAACAAGGTGATGAAGAACCCGGACGTGGCCCAGCGTCTGGCGGGGCAGGGCATCGACGTGCTCGGTGGCACGTCGCAGGCCGGCCAGGCCTTTCTTGATCGCCAGATGGACATCTGGGCCAAGGTCGTCAAGGACAACGACATCAAGCCGGATTGAGGTCTTCAGTCCTCGGGGCTGATCTGCAGGGCCACGAGAAAGCGCGCCACCATGTTGTAGGTGGCAATGGCACTCGTGAGTTCGACGAGGCCGGTCTCGTCGAAATGCCGGCGCAGGGCATCGAAGACCTCGTCACTCACCTGGACGTCCAGCGTCATCTGCGCCGCGTAACGGATCACCAGGCGGTCCAGCTCGTCGAGCACGGCTGCGTCAGGGATGCCGCGCGGATCCTGGCGCACGAAGGCCTGCAGCGCGTCGAGCTGGGCCTGGCTGCCGCCGGCGGCCAGGAAATCGGGTGCATGGTGGTGGTACTCATACTGCGCGCCCGTGAGCAGGGCCACGGTGCAGATGCCGAGTTCGCGCAGCTTGCGGCTGGTCGGCAGCTCGGTGCGCACGGCGCGCAGATAGGTGTTCCAGCCGCGTGCCAGCGGCTCGCTCCAGAGCAGGGCCTTGTCCAGGTTGATCAGTGTGCCGCCGCGGCGCGCCTTGATGGCGTCCACGAGTTCGGCGGGCTGGGGTTTGCGTTCGGGGGACCAGTCAGGCAGTCGCATCGTTGTTTTCCCGTGAGTCGGTGCAGGGGTGGTGTGGATGGCCTCCAGCATACGCGGGGATTGGGCGGATAATTTGCGGCCATGCGTATCCGCTTCACCAAGATGCAGGGCGCGGGCAATGACTTCGTCGT
>CAMLNH010000111.1 GCA_946481355.1 uncultured Curvibacter sp. | reverse complement strand
ATTGACCACGGCCACAATGAAATCGGCCGAGCGCACACCAGGCACCAGTACCGTGGGCTCAGTCAGGGGCGGTGCAGGCGTGGTCGCGCCGGGCGTGCGCAGACCCTGGGCCCAGGCCGGAGCACCGGCCAGCAGGGTGGCCAGCAGGAATACCGGGAAACGAAAAACAGTCATGGATCAATCGTAGTTGCTGAAACGGCTCGGTGCCGTCACCTGCTCGCGCAGGAACTGGTAACGCGGGATATTCTTTTGCAGCGACTGCAGCGGGTCAATGCCAACGCGCGAGAAGCCCACCAGCTCCAGCTGGAACATGATGCGGCGGGTGCTCGTGATCAGGCCGGTCTGCAGCCGTTCGAGCACAACGCGGCCCAGCCAGCATCCCGCATCGTATTCGAAGCCGATGATGGAGTCGACCAGCTTGTCGTCCTGCATGCTGTAGTTCAGGCGCCCGACGCTGTACCAGCGGCCGGGGCCCTGACCCTGGCCGCGGCCCAGATCCTGCCCCTTGTCGCCCCAGAGGTCGTTGAGGGGCCACTGCCAGCCAATGTCAACGAGTTCGCTGAGGTCACGCTGGTAGCGGTAGGCCACATTGACCACACGGTAGTTGCTGGGGTTGTAACGCATGCTGACCGTGGAGCGCTCGGACTCTCCGGTCTTCTGGTTGTACTGCACCGTGCTGTCCAGATGCCAGCGCGGATCGATGGTCAGGCCCGCGCCCAGCAGAATGTCGCTCACGCCCTTCGGCGAAGCTGTGCCTCCGGGCAGGGTAACGCGCTGATCCTCGAAACGCAGGCGCTGAGCAATACCCAGGCGCAGGATCTCGACGCCGGTCTCGGAATCCAGCAGCCGCGTGGACAGCCCCCCGGTCAACAGATTGTTGTCGGCAATGCGGTCGTTGCCGACGAAGGCGTTCTCGCTGTAGATGCTTGCAAAGTTGAAGTCCAGAGCGCCCGAGTCATAGTTGGGCAGGTAGTTCTGGTCAACATAAGGTGTGTAGACATAGAACAGCCGCGGCTCCAGAGTCTGGCGAAAACCGCTGCCGAAATAGCTGGTGTCGCGCTCGAAGACCAGGCCGGTGTCCAGGCTGTAGGTCGGCACGGTGCGCCCGACCTGGCGCTGGCCACTGGACAGTGCGGCGTCGAAGTTGTAGTTGGCCGAGTGGATCGACATGCGGGGGATGATGAAACCGGCGGAACCCAGCAGGGGATAGCTCAACTGGCCTTTCACCACGCTGCGCTGCGCATTCGGCTGCCCGGTCAGTACAGAGCTGGCCTGGAAGTCGGTGTAGTCGGCCTCCAGCCCCACGTCGAAACCAGCGGCATAGGGCTGGGTGTAGCGCACCACGATCTGCGGCAGCCGGTCGTAAGGCGGCACGATGGGCGCCAGTGGGTCCTGCAGGGTCTGCCACTGCAAGGTGCGCAGGGTGGCTGAATACGGCCCGCGACTCCAGTTCAGGCCCACATCATTGGCCAGCAGACGCTGGGTCAGCGAGGACGTGGCACGCGGAAAATCGCGCCAGTAGTTGTCGTCGCTGACGCGATTGAGGTTGAGGTTGAGGCCCAGGCCGCCGTAGGACGGGTCCGAGATGGCGCCCATATGCTGGAACGACCGGCCCCAGCGGTCGCGGTCACGCAGCTTGTCTGCCGGCATGTAGTCAGCGCGCAACTGGCCCGAGTATCCCGCCTCGAGGTAGCGGAACTGCGCCCCGTAGTTGATGCCACGCTGGCTCATCACCGTGGGGTAGAAGGTGGCGTCGCGGTTGGGCGCGATGTTCCAGTAGTAGGGCGTGGTGATTTCCGTACCGCTGACGCTGTCGGCACCGAAGGTCGGAGAAAGAAAACCCGACTTGCGCTTCTCGGTCAGCGGGAAGGTCATCGACGACAGACCCAGCACCGGCACGTCCTGGAAGCGTACGGTCACATCCTCGGCCTCGGCCGTCTCCTCCTCGCTGTCCAGCCGCAGCGTGGCCGCGCGCAGCAGCCAGGCCGGCATCCAGTCGGGGCCGGGTTCGCGCTGGCAGGTCGTGAAGGTGGCATTGCGGACCACGGCGCGCTTGTCGTCGAGGAAATCGATGCGCTCGGCCTCGCCATGGGCGTCGTTGGAGAGCAGTCGGAAGCGGGCCTGGTCGAAAAAGCCCTCGAAAGCATCGATGCGCAGGTCCAGGGCCGGGCCCTCGAAGACATTGCCCGCCTGGTTCACGCGCACATCACCGCGCGCGCGCGCCAGATCTCGCGCCTGGTCGTATTCCAGGCGATCCGCCCGGATCACCAGATCGGCACGCCTGAACTCCACCCCGCCTTCGAGCACGATCTCCGTGTCGCTCTCGGCCGACAGGCGCTCGCCGTAGACGAAGGTCGGAGAGGCCATGCGCTGCTGCAGACTCAGAGACTCGGCCAGCAGCGGGCTGATGCGCAGCCGCAACGGCTCGGGGCCGGCATCTTGCGCCTGCGCCAAGGAACTGTGCCACAGTGCGCAGGCCAGCAGGGCCAGCGGATTCAGGACAGGACGAAAAAGACGGGGCAAGGCGGGCGGTCCGGACAGACGGGGTTTGTAGAATGGATTATCCATGAGCGCCCCTTCATCCAGCCCCATCACCTGGGCCAGCCCCGAGCGGGCCGCCGCTTTCCAGCACTGGCTGGACGCGCTGTCGGCAAGCCAGCAGCTGCACCCCCAGACCCTTCGCCCGGCCTCGGCTGATGCCAGCTTTCGCCGCTACTTCCGTATCGATGCGGCTCACGGCTCCCGCATCATCATGGACGCACCGCCGGACAAGGAGAACTGCCGCCCCTTCGTACAGGTCGCGGCACTGATGGCCCAGGCCGGACTGCATGTGCCACAGGTGCTGGACTGGGACGAGGCCCGGGGCTTCATGCTGCTGTCCGACCTGGGTGGCCAGACCATGATGCAGGCGATCGACCAGGACCAGACGGCGGCCAACCTGCCGCTCTACCTGCGGGCCGTGGACGCACTCGTGACCTGGCAGCAGGCCTCTCGTCCGGATGTGCTGCCCCCCTACGACACGTCGCTGCTGCGACGCGAACTCGAACTCTTCCCCGAGTGGTACCTGGCCCGCCACCGCGGTGTGGCCGTCGAAGGCCAGCTGCGCGAGACCCTGGACCGGATGTTCGACCTCATCATCGAACGCAACCTGGCCTGGCCCGCGGTCTACGTGCACCGCGACTTCATGCCGCGCAACCTGATGATGCCGGGTGACGCCACCGAAACACGCCTGGGCGTGCTGGACTTCCAGGACGCCGTCCATGGCCCCATCACCTATGACATCGCCAGCCTGATGCGCGACGCCTTCCTCTCCTGGGAGGAGGACTTCGTGCTCGACGTCACCATCCGCTACTGGCAACAGGCCCGCAAGGCCGGCCTGCCCGTGGGCGAGGATTTCGGCGAGTTCTACAAAGGCGTCGAGTGGATGGGCCTGCAGCGTCACCTGAAAGTCGCGGGCATCTTCGCGCGGCTCACGCTGCGCGACGGCAAGCCGCAGTACCTGGCCGATGCGCCGCGCTTCATCGCTTACATCCGCGCCACCTGCGCGCGCTACATCGAACTCAAGCCCTTGTTGCGTCTGGTCGACGAGGTCGAGGGCATCAGCGAGGTCAGCGGCTACGCCTACGGGCGCGTCTGAACGCGATGCCGCGCTTTCACTGCCCCGTCTCCCTGTCCGTGAGCAGCACGATCTCGCTGCCCGCGGGCGCCGCACGCCACGTGCAGGTGCTGCGCTTGCAGCCCGGCGACACGATCACGCTCTTCAACGGCGAGGGCGGCGAGTGCGAGGCCACGGTCACGCGCATGGGCCGTAGCGAGGTGGAGGCACGGATCGTCTCGCACACGGTCGTCGAACGCGAAGCATCGCGCGCCGTGCACCTGGCTCTGGGCGTGCCGGCCAACGAGCGCATGGACTGGCTGGTCGAAAAGGCCTCGGAACTGGGCGCGGCCAGCCTGCAGCCCCTGCTGACCGAGCGCAGCGTGCTGCGCCTGAGCGGCGAACGCGCCGAGAAGAAGCGCCAGCACTGGCAGGCCATTGCCGTCGCAGCCTGTGAACAGTGCGGCCGCAACCGCGTGCCCCCCCTGCCGGCCCTGCAGACCCTGCCCGCCTGGCTGGGCAGCGCACTGCCACGCCAGCGTCTGCTGCTCTCGCTGGCAACCGACAGCGTGCCGCTGGCGCAGCAACGCGACCGGCTTGATGATGGCCCCGTCCTCTTCCTGTCGGGCCCCGAGGGCGGACTCAGCCCAGCGGAGGAGCAGGCCGCGCGCGCAGCGGGCTTCGTTCCCGTGAGCCTGGGCTCGCGCACCCTGCGCGCCGAGACCGCGCCCCTGGCCGCCCTCGCGACGCTCACCCTCTGAAACGTCCACCATGAACCATCGCCTCGCACTGCTGGCCGTCTGCCAGGGCCTGTTCTTCACCAACAACATCGTGTTCATCGCGATCAACGGCCTGGTCGGCCTGGCGCTCGCGCCCAAGGGCTGGATGGCCACGCTGCCGGTCATGGGCTATGTGGTTGGTGGCGCGCTGAGCACGGGTCTGGTGGCACGCAGCCAGTCGCGCTGGGGCCGACAGGCCTCGTTCCAGATCGGTCTGCTCGTCGCACTGGGCTCGGCCCTGCTGTGCGCCTATGCGGCCTGGAGTCGCGATTTCTGGTTGCTGATCACGGCCACCGTCATCGCGGGCTACTACAGCGCCAACGGCCAGCTCTACCGCTTCGCCGCCGCCGAGCTTGTCGTGCCCACCTACCGCGAGAAAGCCGTCTCCCTGGTACTGGCGGGCGGACTCATCGGCGCCATCGCCGGGCCGAATCTGGCCGTGTACACCCGCAACCTGCTCAGCGTGCCCTTTGCCGGCGCCTACCTGGCCCTGGCCATCGTGGCCCTGCTGGGCATGCTGCTCATGACCTTCGTGACCTTCCCGCCCGTGCCCAGGCCGGCGGCCGGCGCGTCCGTCGGCCGCCCGATCTGGGAGATCGCCCGCCAGCCCCTGTTCTTCGTCGCGGCTGTCGGCGCCTCGCTGGGCTTCGGCGTCATGAACCTGCTGATGGCCGCCACCCCGTTGGCCATGCAGGTCTGCGGCTTCCCCTTCGATGACGCGGCCCTGGTGCTGGAATGGCATGTGATCGGCATGTTCGCACCCGGTTTCTTCACCGGCCATCTGATCAAGCGCTACGGCACGCTGGCCATCATGGGTGTGGGCGTGCTGCTCAACTTCCTCTGCATTGCTGTCGCCCTGAGCGGGGTGGACCTGCACCAGTTCCTGATCGCACTGTTCCTGCTCGGCGTGGGCTGGAACTTCCTCTTCACGGGCAGCACCACGCTGGCCCTGCAGGCCTATCGGCCGGAGGAGAAGGACCGGGCCCAGGCGGCCATCAATTTCGTGGTGTTTGCCGTGATGGCGCTGACCTCCTTCGCCTCGGGCGCGCTGGTCACCACCCAGGGCTGGTGGTGGCTCAACGTCGGCTCGCTGCTGCCGGTGGCACTGACCGGCCTGGCCCTGCTCTGGCTGGCCTTGCGCCGCCGGGCCGCGCGCCCGGCCTGAAGCCGTTCAGGCGAACCAGCGGTCCAGCCAGGCCTGCAGCTTTGCGTAGACGGGTTCGCGCTCGAGTTCGTTGAAGATCTCGTGGTAGAGCTCGGTGTAGCAGTGCGCTTCAACGACACGTGCCGGCGCGGCCTGGGCAAAGGCCGCGCTGCCGCGCGAGCTGACCAGCTTGTCCTGGCCTGCGTACATCAGCAGCGTGGGGACTTCCCAGCGCGGTGCGGCCGCCAGCACCTGCGGCCCGGTGTCGGCGATGTAACGCGCAAGCCGGCCGGAGATGCGGTCGTGGATGAGCTTGTCCTGCTGGTAGGCGCGGACCACCTGCGGGTCGTGTGAAATCCACTTCGGGTCGAGCCCGTTGCCCACGCGCAGATTGGGGGCCACGGCGGGCAGCACCGCCAGCAGGAGTTTCTGCACCGCGTTGAGCCCCGGATCGAGCGCCGGCGAGGACAGCACCAGGCCATCGACACGTCCGAGCTGGCGCGTCACCAGATGCGCGGCCACGAGCCCGCCCATGCTGTGGCCCAGCACGATCAGCGGTGTGCCAGCGTCCAGACGGCGGCGCGTGCTGCCCAACACGTCGGCCAAGTCCTCCACCAGACGCTGGTCTGAAGGCAGGCCGCCGCGCAAGCCACCCGATTCACCGTGGCCATAATGGTCATAACCGCGGACGGCAAAGCCCCAGTCGTTGAGACGCCGCGCGAGTTCATCGTAACGACCCGCATGCTCGCCCAGGCCGTGCACGATGAGCACCACGCCGCGCAGGCGGGTGCCGGGATCGAGCGGCCAGTCCTGGATGGCCAGGTTGTCGCCATCGGAGGCGACGTAGGTGGTCAGCGTGGATTCCTGCATGGTGTTCCTCAAGGCATCTGCGCGATGACCTGCGCCACCGCGGCGGTGAGGCGGCGCGCATAGGGCACGTGCAGGAATTCATTGGGGCCGTGGGCATTGCTCTTGGGCCCCAGCACGCCGCAGACCATCATCTGCGCCCTGGGAAAACCGCGCGACAGCATGTTCATCAGCGGGATGGTGCCGCCCTGGCCGATGTAGCCGCAGGACGCGCTGTAGAAGTTGCGCGAGGCCGCGTCCAGCGCGCGGCCGAACCAGGGTGCCGTCTCGGGCGCATTCCAGCCCGTGGCCGAGCCCAGGCCTTCGAAGGTCACGCGTGCCTGATAGGGCGCGTTGTCTTCGAGCAAGGCCTTGAGCTCCTGCACAGCCGTGGCCGCCTCCACCAGCGGCGGCAGGCGCAGCGAGAGCTTGAAGGCGGTGTAAGGGCGCAGCACATTGCCAGCGTTCTGCAGGTCCGGCAGGCCCTCGGCGCCCGTGACGCTGAGCGTGGGCGCCCAGGTGCGGTTGAGCAGGGCCTGCACGGGATCGGTGGTCATGGGCAAGGCCAGACGTGCATCGCCCTCGCAGTCGTAATGCACCCAGGGAAAGCGCTTGTAGAGTTCCTCGCCCAGGATGGCGGCCGTGGCGCGGGCCTGTTCCATACGTTCGGCTGGCACCTCGCAATGAAAGCTTTGCGGCAGCAGACGGCCCGTCTTGCTGTCTTCTAGCCGATCGAGCACCTGGCGCATGATGCGAAAGCTCGAGGGCACCACCCCGCTGGCGTCGCCCGAGTGCACGCCCTCGCTCAGAATCTCGACCTTGAGCACGCCGCTGGCCATGCCGCGCAGGCTGGTGGTCAACCAGAGCTGGTCGTAGTTGCCGGCGCCCGAGTCCAGGCAAACTACCAGGCCCACATCGCCCAGACGCGTGCGCAGCGCGTCGATGTAGGGCAGCAGATCGTAGGAACCGCTTTCCTCGCAGGTCTCGATCAGCCCGACGACACGCGGGTGGGCAAGCTGCTGGCTCTTGAGCGCCTGGATCGCCGCGATGCTGGCGTAGACCGCGTAGCCGTCGTCGGCGCCGCCGCGGCCGTAGAGCTTGCCGTCTTCGTACTTCGGGGTCCAGGGGCCGAGATCGTTGCGCCAGCCGCTGAACTCGGGCTGCTTGTCCAGATGGCCGTACATGAGCACGGTCTGGGCAGAACCGTCGGCATCCCCGGCGCCGCGGCTCGCGGGCAGCTCAAAGAAGATCACCGGCGTGCGGCCTTCCAGGCGGATGACTTCAAGCGTCAGGCCTTCGACCTTCTGCGCCTCGACCCAGGCCGCGGCGTTGCGCACCACGGTGTCGATGTACCCGTGCTGCGCCCATTGCGGATCGAACATCGGCGACTTCGCGGGCACGGCAATGTAGTCCTGCAGCCGGGGCACGATCTCGCGGTCCCAGGTCTGGCTGATCTCGGCCAGCGCGCGTTCGGGCTCGAAGGCACTGGCGGGAAGGCGGGCGTTCATGGACAGGCTCCTTGCGGGGCGGCGGTCGCCGCGCCGCTATATTAGGCGATTGCCCACAGGACCCCAACCGGAGCCCCTCTTGAACCAGCCCTCCTCCAGCCCCGCCGAAGAAGTCCGTTACCGCAAGGTGGCTCTGGCTGCCTGCTTCGGCACCTTCATCGAGTGGTACGACTTTCTGACCTTCGCGACCCTGGCCGTGCACTTCGCCGTGCTCTTCTTCCCGGCCGACGACCCCGTGGCCGGCCTGCTCTACAGCCTGGCCACCTTCGGCATGGGCATGGTGGTGCGGCCGCTGGGCGCGGCCCTGTTCGGCTCCTTCGGCGACCGCTACGGCCGGCGCAAGGTCTTCATCGCCACCATCGCCATCATGGGCGTAGCCACCTTCCTCGTCGGCCTGCTGCCCACGCACGCGCAATGGGGCTGGTGGGCCACCGGCGCCTTGCTGGCCCTGCGTCTGGTCCAGGG